>CAIQCM010000108.1 GCA_903870305.1 uncultured bacterium | reverse complement strand
GTCCGGCACCACCGAAAGCCCGCCTAACGAGAAGAACACTACGCCGTACGGCACGAACCATCTTGACACATGGATCTGTGTCAGGTTCTCGAGCCGAATATGCGGCGCGACCATGGCGACGACCGCAACGGCGGCGGCAATGAGCAGCCAAGTGAGCCAGGCCTCAATCCCTTCCATGCGGCGAAACGGCAACAAAAGAATGAGCGACATGGCCACGAAGAACACCACACCCCAAATAACCGCCGAGCCGCCGAAGAGGACGGAAAGAAACGCGCCGCCCAAGATAAGATACGCTAGGAGCGACCCGAGGAGTCCCATCGGGTTTGTCACGCTCGCGAGCTCGGCGGCGCCGGCGCCAAGGTGCTTATGCACATAGCCGACCAAGCGATGCTTCCCGGGCGTGGCTTCGGCCACCTTCGCGTAAAGCCAATGGGTCATGACGGCCGCGGCGCCCAAAACAACGCAGTAGACGATCCCGACCGGCACGCCGGCGCGGGAAAAGACATAGGGCAAACCAAAAATGCCGGCGCCGACGATGGTACCGACCATGGAAAGGGTGGCCAAAAGAACGGGGTTTTTCATAAGAGGACATTATACCCCGTTTAGTACCATGTTATCTACTTGCTCTCGGGACGGTTTGCCCATAAGATTGTTCTGCCACTATGATCGACAAGATCCCGCCGCACTCCAATGAAGCCGAACAGTCATTTTTGGGCGCCTTGCTCCTCGACAAGGACGCGATCATTAAGGTTGGCGACATGGTGCAACCCGATGATTTTTACCGCGATATCCACCGGCAAGTTTACGAGGCCATGGTCGATCTGTTTAAAAAGCGCGAGCCCATTGACCTGCTTTCCTTGGCCACGCGGTTAAACGACCGCAAACAACTTGAACTGGTGGGCGGCCGCGCTTACCTCATCACCCTTTCAAACTCAGTGCCGACGGCGGCGAACATCGCCCACTATGCCGAGATCATCGTCAAAAAAGCCACCTTGCGCAAACTCATCTCCGCCGCGACCGAGATCGTGGGGAGCGGTTTTGACGAGAACGAAGAAGTGTCGCGGCTCCTCGACACCGCCGAACAGCGGCTCTTCGCCATTTCGCAAAAACACACCAAACAATCGTTCGTCCCCATGTCGAACGTGCTCGAATCGGCCTTCGACCGCATTGATGAACTGCATCGCGAAAAAGGAAAACTGCGCGGCATTGCCACGGGCTACCACGAACTTGACGCGCTCTTGGGCGGCCTGCAGCGCTCCGACCTGGTGATCCTCGCCGCGCGTCCTTCGGTCGGAAAAACGTCGCTCGCCATGGACATCGCCCGCCACGCCGCGGTCAAAAACAAAGTGGCGGTCGGGGTGATCTCGCTCGAAATGTCCAAGGAGCAATTGGTCGACCGCATGATCTGTTCGGAAGCGAACGTCGACCTTTGGCGCATGCGCACCGGCCGGCTCTCCGAGCAAGGCGGCTCGGACGACTTCGCCAGGATCGGCCACGCGCTCGGCGTGCTCTCGGAAGCGTCCATTTGGATCGACGACTCCCCTTCTTCAAGCATTATGGAGATCCGCACCAAGGCGCGGCGCCTCCAGATGGAGCATGGCCTCGGGCTCATCATCATCGACTACTTGCAGCTTATGGAAAGCAAGACCAAGATCGAGAATCGCGTCTTGGAAATTTCCGAGATCACGCGTTCCTTAAAGGGCTTGGCGCGCGAACTTAACGTGCCGGTCGTCGCCCTTTCCCAGCTTTCCCGCGCCGTGGAAATGAGTAAGCCCGCCATCCCCAAGCTCGCCCACTTGCGCGAATCCGGCTCCATCGAGCAAGACGCCGACGTTGTCATGTTCATCTATAGGAAAGCCGCCGACCGCAACTACCGCATTGAGGATATTCCCATGGAAGAACGCAACCTGGCCGAGATCCATGTGGCCAAACATAGAAACGGCCCGACGGGCGTGGTAAAATTGTTCTTCGACGAAGCCCGCGTCAGTTTCAAGAATCTGGATCGCGCCTACGCCGGTAAAACCACGATGGGCGAATAGGCTCGCTCCGCTCGCCTTTGACTCGATGCCAATATACGAATCCCTACGAATATAACGAATGACGTTACGAATTCGTATCGGATTAGTCAGATTCGTAGGGATTAGCATATTAGCATCGAGTCATTGCACCATAATTTATCGAATTATTCTTCACTCAAAAGCAATTCCCCTTATGTCGATGTTTAATAAGCTCAAAGAATTCAAAGACATGCGCTCGAGCGCAAAAAAGGCGCAGGAGATCCTTTCAAGCGAGACCGTGACCGGCCAGAGCGCTTGGGGCAAGATCATGATCGAAATGACCGGAACTTTTGAAGTTAAAAAGGTGACGATCGACGACGAGATCATCGGTAAAAAAACCGAGCTCGAAACCGGCGTCAAGGACGCCCTAACCGACGCCGTCAAGAAAGTCCAATTCGTGCTTTTCAAAAAGCGGAAGGAACTGGAAGAATTGCAAAAATAATTTTAAACGAACGACTAAGTATGAATGATGAATACGACACCGTTATTAGTCGTTCATCGTTAGTCGTTAGTCATTCATCGTTATAACCCTTTAATACTTGATAAGTGCGAAAGTACACTCCCGAGATCCAAGAATTATTGGAGGCGTTTCAGACGCTCCCCGGCGTCGGCCCCAAGACGGCCGAGCGCTATGTTTTTTCGCTCTTGCGCCGCTCGCACGCCGAGATCGAGGCATTCACCGCCTCCGTGGCGCTCGCGACAAAATCCGTTTCCATCTGCAAAGTTTGTTTTACCGTCGGCCACCAAAACCCGTGCGAAATATGTTCCGACGGTCGCCGCGACCGCTCGACGCTTTGCGTCGTCGCTGAGCCGCAGGACATTGGCGCAATTGAAGCCACCGGCGCATACCGCGGCCTTTATCATGTCTTGGGCGGCACGCTTTCCCCTCTTGAAGGCATGACCGCAGAAAAATTGCGCCTCGCCGAATTGATCCACCGGGTCGCGAACGACCGCGTCCGTGAGGTCATGCTCGCCTTTTCCCCCAACCTTGACGGCGAAACCACCATCCTCGCCTTAACCGGCGCGCTCAAAAACTATCCCATCCGCATCACCCGCCTCGCCCGCGGCCTCCCCATGGGCGCCGAACTTCAGTATGCCGACGAGATCACGTTAACCGACGCGATCTCGGGACGACGGGAAGTTATAAAATGATACAAAAAATTTCTGCTTTAGGCAGAAATTTTTTCAATATTCAATTTGGTGTACGGCTGGCGGTGGCCGCGGTTGCGCTTGTAGCGCGCCTTGCGGTGGTACTTGATCACATGGACCTTCTCGCCCTTGCCGTGCTCGACGACCGAGGCCATCACCTTGGCGCCTTTAACAAGCGGCTTGCCGACTTTAACGTCGTCGCCGTTTGCGGCAAGCATGACCTCAAAATCGATCTTGTCGCCGGCATTTTTGCCGGCCAAAAGCTCAACTTCAAGCGTCTCGCCTTCTTTCACAAGATATTGTTTTCCGCCGGTTTTGATGATCGCGAAATTCATAGCTGATAATAAAAATCCGCCTAAGGGCTGATTACGCATTTACTATACAATATAGCCGCAAAAACGTCAAATCTGCCGAGGCGAAGCCTCGGCGATTGGTGGTAATATTAAGAAAAAGCGGGTTCACGAAGAACCCGCCGATCGCGAACGCGCCGTCTAGCGCCCGTCGCGAACGAAACGGATGCGACTGGAAAGGGACAAGAAACCGAGAATGATCGCGGTTGCGACCAATACTTGAGCGACCGTAACGGTTCCGACACTGCCGATAATGTAGCCGCCGATCGCCATCGCTTGGATCCATGTCTTGATCTTCCCCCATACACCGGCCTTATTGGACGCGCCGCGACGCCATTTTTCAAGAAGCGTCGTGCGCGATAGGACGAGCAACGCCTCAATGGCGAAGATTATCCCGAAGACGAACCACCCTTCATACTGCGCGAGAATGTCGCGCAATAGAAAGATGTGCGGCAGATCGGGCCTCGGATAGACCAGGAAATAGAAGAGCAATGGCAGATGAAAGATCTTGTCCGAGAGCGAATCAAAGAGTGCGCCGAACTCGGAGAATATCTTCCAGCGCCGCGCCAAGTAGCCATCAAGGATATCCGTCGCCTCGGCAGCAAGAAAAAAGACAAGGGCGTCGCGCGTTTCACCGAAGCTGAGACAGAGGAAGATCACCGGCAACAGAACCAACCGTATCGCCGTGATCACATTCGGATGAAATAGGATCTTGTACCAAACGGTCTCGTCGTCGCGAGTCAAAGAACTTATTGTCATTACTTCCTCCGCCCCGAGTTTATCAAAAAAACCGGTTCCGGTCAATAATCGCTGGCATCACCGACGCTTATGCCATGGCTCGCAACATATCCGGCATTCACTTCCAAAACCGCATCAACGGCTTCGTTGGGAAAGAACGGGGTCAGATCAAAATTAGAAACATGATCTTTTGTTTCAACCACGCGGCCTTGGTCAAAATAAATAAAGTCGAGCGGAAAATTCATGCCATTCATCCAAAATCCTGTTTGCGCCGGATCGATGATCGGGAAAAGCATGCCGGCGTTTGGCGCAAGCGACCTTCGGTATGACAACCCCAGTTTTTGCTCGGAGGCGGTTGCAGCCACCTCGACCGGTATTTTCGTTGAACCGACGGTGATGGTTCGTTTTTCCAAACCGGAATTGATCGAGACGTGGACGGCGCCGACTTTAAAAAAATATGCGACAAAAAAACCTGCGATGAAAATGACCGCGAGACAAACGATGATCGGGATAATGATCTTGTTTCTGAATTTCATTTCTTTCTTTTTAAGATCGCGGCCACGCCGACGGTGAGCGTGACGAGCGCGAGCAGAATAAAGGCGACGAGCTTACCCGCGCTTTGGAGCAATAAGGTGGCGGCGCCAAAGGCCGCGGAAACAAACCAAATGAACAGCACGGTGTTGCGCTGGCTCCAGCCGGCGTCCAACAAGCGATGATGCAAATGCTTGCGATCGGCGGAAACCGGCGAACGTCTTTCCCAAAGCGCTCGTCGGAGGATCACCCAAGCCGCATCAACGACCGCCACCCCGAGTGCCATGAGCACCACGGCGATCTTGGCGCCGGAAATTATCGAAAGCACACCGAGGATGTAGCCGGCAAAAAGCGCTCCCCCCTCGCCCAAGTAAATTTTTGCCGGATGAAAGTTCCACGGCAAAAAACCGGCAAAGGATCCAAGCGTGATCGCGGCAATAAGCGCCACGTCCGGCTGAAAGTATCGCGTGGTAAGCGCGAGGATCATGATAAGGAGCGCGCCGATTGCGGCGAGCCCCGTCACCAAACCGTCGAGGCCGTCGAAAAACTTGGTCGCGTAGGTCGTCCCCATGATATACGGAAAAATGACAAGCCCGGAGAGCGGCGCCGCCAAATATATAATTCCGCCGAACGGGCTGGAAAGTTTAGAAACGCCGACCCCGCAAAAGATGACGACGAGTGTGGCGGCGAGCGGAAACAATATCTGCAGGCGCGGCGGCAAGTTTTTTATGTCATCAAGCGCGCCGCCAATGATCAAAATGGCGCCGCCCGCGATAACGCCGATAAGCATCGGCCAAGTGATCGCCCCAATAACGCGCCCGGTCGTAAGCGCGGCAACAATGAGACAAACCGAGAAACTTAAAAAAATTCCCACTCCCCCCAAGAGCGGCACGGGCACCGTATGGATCTTGCCGGGTCGTTCGCTCGGTCGATCGACGATGCCGTAACGCAAAGCAACGGCGCGCACCAAGGCCG
>CAIQCM010000107.1 GCA_903870305.1 uncultured bacterium | reverse complement strand
TACACGACGCTCTTCCGATCTGTAATCAAGCGAGAAAAAATATTGATCCTCTTTCAATCGTCCCCATACCTTCGCTTGGGTCTTAGTTTTTATTGGGTCCGCTTTTGAATCGCTAATCAGTTTATCTATTACACAAAAACCCAAATTATGACGCGTGTTGGCGTATTCCTTTCCGGGATTCCCCAGCCCAACGATTAAATATGGTGGATTAGACATTCGGTATTCGTCATTCGACATTAGTCGTTAGTCGTTCATCATTCATCATTCGTCGTCAAACCTTCTTCGTCATCATTCGCACCGGCGTGCCGACAAAGCCGTAGCGTTCGCGCAAGCGCTTTTCCAGATAGTTGGTGTAAGAGTCGGGGATCGAGAGTTTGCCTTTGGCAACCAAGAGAAACTCCGGCGGTTCGGTGCCGACTTGCTCGAAGCGGTAGGTCTTGGGGTGGGCTACGCCCATGCCCTTGGTCCTAGTCGTTTGGATATTCTTGATGAATTTTTCCAACTCGTCGAATTTGATCTCTTTGCGACGTTCTTCCATTATTTTAAGGGCGCGTTCAAAAAGATAGGGGATGCGTACGCTGGTTTTCGCCGAAACGAAGATGATCGGCGCCCACGGCAGGAAGGGGAAGACGCTCTTGGTCATCTCCTTGTACTCTTTCATGGTGTCGGTTTCTTTGTTCTCAATGAGGTCCCACTTGTTGATGATGATGGCCGCGCCTTTTCCCGAGGTCAGTATTTCGCCGACCAAGCGTTTGTCTTGGGAAGTCGGCGCTTTGCTTGCGTCCAATACCAGCATGATCACGTCCGAGATCTTGATCGCTTCAAGCGTGCGTTTGACGCCGGCTTCTTCAAGCGAGTGTTTGGCTTTTCTTTGGATGCCGACGGTGTCGACCAAGAGGAACGGATGTTTGTCGAAGAGCACGAAGGTGTCGACCGGTTCGCGGGTGGTGCCGGCATAATCCGAAACAACGACGCGTTCTTCGCCGAGCATGGCGTTAACGATCGACGATTTGCCGACGTTGGGCTGGCCCAAGAAAGTGATGCGGGTGGCGGGTTCTTCGATCGCCAGCGGCATCTTTTTCTTTGATTTTTTAAAGGCCTTGTGAACGGCGTCCAACAGGTCGCCCGTGCCGGTGCCGTTTGCGGCCGAGATCGCGAAAATATTCTCAAAGCCAAGCTGGCGCCACTTGCCGGTCTCGGATTCCAGGCGGAGCATCGGGCTGTCGCATTTGTTGACCACGAGGAAAACCGGTTTTTTCCCGGCATGGAGTTTTTTGGCGAGCGCCCGGTCGGCGACCGAGGGAAGTCCGGCGCGCACGTCGACGACAAAGGCGACAGCGTCGGCATCCTTAAGCGCAATATCGATCTGGCGCTCCACCGGCGCGCGCAGTTCACGTTCCGGCACGTCGACGCCGGCGGTGTCGACCGCGACAAACATTTGACCGCGCCAAATGACCGACCCGTAGGCGCGGTCGCGGGTCGTTCCCGGCACGGCCGAAACGATCGCCTTATGCTCTTCGCACAAGCGGTTAAATAGGGTCGATTTTCCGACGTTCACCCGTCCGACGATCGCGAGCGAGGGGAGGGGGGATTTTTTTGCTGTGGGCATATTTTTTAAATCAGCTTCAGTTATTTTGCGAAGATCGAATATCTAATCTCTAATATCTAATGTCTAATCCGCCGCAATTTGATATCCGGATTAGATATTAGGTATTAGTTGTTAGATATTTCAAAGAGCCGCGTTTTTGCCGAGGATGATAAGAAAATCGGCATCGGTGGGGAGGGGAATGGAAACGGGCGGCGTGGTGGCGACGTTCGCGTTCATGAGCGATTTTATCTTGGCGACGGCTTCAGTGTGGCCGCCCTTCGAGAGATCGTAGATGACGGTATGGTCATAGGCGCGGTCGCTCGCGTTCCCGATCCTGGAAATGACGAAGCCGGCGGCCATGAGCGAGTTGGCGGCATGCTGCGCGAGACCGGTCACGCCGGTGCCATTCCTGACCTCGATCCTCGCGGGCGCGACGCTCGGCGCAGCCGGCGCGCCGACGTCGGTGGTCGTGTTAAAGACATTGGCGGCGAAATCCATGATACCGCTCCAATCATTGTTCTTCGGCCGCAACACGAACGAGCCCTCATCGGTCATGCCATCGACGAGCACGTTGGTGTCGCTCATGACGTTCAGCGAAATGTCCGACGACTTCAGACCCGAGACGGTTTGCGCCAGGCGGATCGCTTCCCATGTTTGGAGGTTGGTAAGGAGCGAGCCCTTGACCGTTTCGAAGAGTCCGTCCATGGTGAACGGGTTTAAGAGCGTGCCGGCCTTCAAGAGTTTTTCGCGGGCCGCGAGAATGATCTTCTCTTGCCGCTTGGAACGGGCAAAGTCCGAACCCTCGCCGTTGTTGCCGTGGCGGGAGCGGGCGAATTCGAGCGCGGTCGCTCCGTTCATGTGTTGGGCGCCGGCCGAAAAGGAAACGGTCTTCACAAGGTCCGAACTGTCCGAGACCGGGAAGGTCGTGTCGGTAAAACTCCGGTCGACGGTGACGTCCACCCCGCCCATGGCATCGATCGCCTTTTCAAAACCGCTAAAGTCGATGCGCGCCCAATAATCGATCGGCTGACCAAGCGCGGCGGAAAGCGCGGCGGCTTCGGCGGCCGGACCCGATCCCTTGCTTTTGGCCTCGGCGTAAGCGTTGATCGCGTTCAATTTCACCTGCCCGTAGTCCGCGGTTGTCATGAGCAGGTCGCGCGGGATCGAGATAAGCGCGACCTTGCCGGTCGAGGGCTTAAGCGACGCCAAGATGACGGTGTCGGTGAGCTCCGGTCCGTCGTGGCCCGCGCCGCCGATCCCTAAAACAAGGATATTGACGCGGTCGCCGGTTTCGCCAACGAGCTTGCGGTCGCCGGCGCGCACGAACGCCCGGATCTGCCCCAAAAAGGTGTTGGCACCGAGCTCGAGAACCGGGTGGTCGGAAAAAACGATGTTGGTGGAAAAGGCGATGCCGCCGATCGTGAGAAGCAGAACAATAAAAAAAACAGCGAACCGTCCAAGCCGCTTTTTTGGCTCATCTTTCTGTTCCGGGGTGCGAAGATCCAGTTTGGGAATGCGCATAACTTAAGTATCGAATCTACCACGATATGATCAGTATATCAAGGTAAGGCGTCCGCCCCAAACGCGCCTCCGCCGAGGCTTCGCCTCGGCGCTGTTGGTGAGTGCTGACACTTTTG
This sequence comes from uncultured bacterium, assembly GCA_903870305.1. Classification (GTDB taxonomy): domain Bacteria; phylum Patescibacteriota; class Patescibacteriia; order CAIQCM01; family CAIQCM01; genus CAIQCM01. The sequence goes on along the minus strand of CAIQCM010000107.1, from coordinate 5,781 downwards.
GTTTTGATAAACATCAATGTTTGCCGAGGTTTCGCCTCGGCAGGGTGGCGAGGTGTTAGCTGTGTATAACAGTTTATAAGTATTTAACGGTTGTTCCCGATATGCTTGTAATGTTAATTAACCGAAATTTTTTATGCGAAAAATCAAATTCGTTAACGCGGCCTATTATCATGTTTATAATCGGGGGGTTGAAAAACGAAAGATTTTTTTAACCAAGAGTGATTACCGGCGTTTTATAGATAGTATCTTGATATTCAATAGCGTAATACCTCTCGGTCGGCATTTCCCCAATGAAGCCGCCGAGGCTTCGCCTCGGCGTACTGATGAATTGGTAAAGATCGTGGCGTTTTGTTTGATGCCGAACCATTTTCATTTGTTATTAAAACAAGAAAATAATAATGGGATATCAAAATATCTGCACAAATTACTTACCGGTTACACTATGTATTTCAACAAGCGTCACGATCGGACAGGCGTATTATTTCAAGGCGTTTTTAAAAGTAAGCTTGTCAAAGATGATCCGTATCTGTTACACCTATCGCGTTATATTCATCTTAATCCATTGGAGATATTGGGGGTCGATTGCGCAAACGAAGAAGCGGTTGATCGATCGCTCAGGCAGTATCCTTGGTCAAGTTACAGAGATTATGTCGGCAATAAAGGTGAAGGTGGCATAATTGAATGTGAAAACGATATTATTTTAGATCAATGCGGCGGTAAGAAGGGATATAGGCGCTTTGTGCTTGATGAACTGCCGAGGCGAATCCTCGGCGGGGAGCGCGATATGTTGTTTGAGCTGGAAAATATGAAAAAGTAGGGCGCCGAGGCTTCGCCTCGGCGGACGGGCGCGGGCCTCGGGGGTTGCCAAGGGTGAAAAAATATGATATATTCGATAAATAAGCGGAATTCTTTAAGAGAATTAAGAGATAGGAATTAGGAATTAGGAGGCCGGGCGGTTCGGGTTCTTAATTCTTATCTCTTAATTCCTAATTCCCATCACGGACGATTAGCTCAGCTGGTTAGAGCGTCCGCTTCACACGCGGAAGGTCGCTGGTTCGATCCCAGCATCGTCCATAGGATTATTCACGAAGAAAAACACATGTCCATTTTTTCCCGCAACAAAGTCGATTACACCGAAGCGAGTCAGTCGCTTGGCAGGCGCGTTCTGCGATCGGCCGGCGAGCTTTTGCAGGTTGCGCTCATTGTGACGGCGATCGTTCTGCCGATCCGTTATTTTTTGGTTCAGCCGTTCTATGTTAAAGGCGCGTCGATGGAACCGAATTTTGAGGATAAGCAGTATTTGATCATTGACGAGATCACCTACCGCTTGCGCGAACCCAAGCGGGGCGAAATTTGCGTCTTCCGTTATCCCAACGACCCGTCGCAATTTTTCATTAAACGGATCATCGGTCTTCCGGGCGAGACGGTCATGGTTTCCGGCGGACACGTGACGATCACGACCGTTGATGGAAAAACGGAAACGCTCGACGAGTCGGCCTATCTCGCTTCGACGGTTGTGACCGCCGGCGAAAAATCCGTGACTCTTGGAACGGATGAATATTTCGTCATGGGCGACAACCGCACCAACTCGCTCGACTCGCGCATCTTTGGGCCGGTGCCCCGCGCCAATATCGTCGGGCGCGTCATGCTGCGCGGCTGGCCGTTCTCGACCCTGACATGGTTTGAAACGCCTACTTACAAATTCTAAGGTATCAGGTTCAAGGTTTCAGGTTACAGGTCTACCTGACACCTGACACCTGAAACCTGACACCTAAAACCTTAATTCCTTATGTCCAAGAAAGCCATCAAGAAAATTGTGAAAAAACCGATCGCCAAACCCAAGGCCGCTCCCAAGCCGGAAGAAAAGATCGTTGCCGCCGCGCCGCTTGCGCCCGTAAAAAAGGGCGCAACCGAGATCCAGACCCTGCGCGGGTTTAAGGATGTTTTGCCCGGCGAATACAATATCGTTCAGCATGTCGAGGATCTGGCCCGCTCGTTCGCCCGCGCCCACGGTTTTGACCGCATTGAGACGCCGGTCTTGGAGCCGACCGCGCTTTTTGTGCGCACGGTGGGGAAACAGACCGACATCGTGGAAAAAGAAATGTATTCCTTTATTGACAAGGGTGAAGAAAATGTGACCATGCGCCCCGAAATGACGGCCTCCGTTGCGCGTGCCTATGTTAACCACGGCATGTTGAACCAGCCGCAACCCGTCAAGCTCTGGTATTGCGGTCCGGCTTTCCGTTATGAGCGTCCGCAAGCCGGTCGCTTTCGCGAACTGCATCAGATCGGTTTTGAGGTGTTGGGCGAACAGCACCCGATCGTTGACGCCGAACTCATCGCCATTGGATTCAATTTGATCAAAGCGCTGGGGCTGGACGTAACCGTGCAGATCAATTCGATCGGCACCAAGGATTCGCGCCAGAACTATATTGAAAAACTTGTCGAATATTATCGCGCCAACCGCTCGAAAATTTGCGAGGATGACAAGCGCCGGCTTACGAAGAATCCATTGCGCGTGCTCGACTGTAAAAATCCCGAGTGCCAGGCCGTTAAAGAAGGCGCGCCGCAAATACTCGACTCGCTTGACGAAGAAAGCAAGAATCACTTTATGCGCGTCTTAGAATACCTCGACGAGGCCGGGGTCGCTTACGCGCTAAATCCGTTTTTGGTGCGCGGACTGGATTATTATTCGCGCACGGTCTTCGAGTTCTACTCCGTGGGCGACGACGAAGCGGCGCAATCGGCTCTAGGCGCCGGCGGGCGTTATGACGGGTTGGTTGAAATGATCGGCGGACGTCCCACCCCGGCGGCCGGGTTTGGTTTGGGCGTCGAACGCTTGGTCGCGCGCATTCGCGCCAAGGGGTTAGACAAGGAGATCGACGGCCGGCCCGATGTGTTCGTGGCGCAATTGGGAGAAGCCGCGCGCAAAAAGACCCTGGGGCTGGTGGAAGAATTGCGCCGCGCCGGCGTTTCGGCTTCGTCGAACATGGCCAAAGACGGATTAAAGCAGCAACTGGAGATGGCCAACAAAGGCGGTGCGCGCTTCACCGTGATCCTGGGACAGAAAGAGATCCTCGACGGCACGATCATTATTCGCGACATGGATTCCGGCATTCAAGAAATTTGCGACTTCAAAAAGGTCGCGAACGAGCTTAAGCGCAAGCTCTCGGTTCCCGCGCTGGCCCGTCCCTCCGGCGCGCCGCCGGAAAACCGCGAGGACGTGACGGTCGCGGCCGACGATGAAGTCGATATTGGGTTCAAAATTGAGGAAGAGGAAGAAAAACCCGAGCCCGAGGCCAAAGCCAAGGACGAGGAATAAAAACACTATCAATTCCAAGAAAAACCATCGCCAAGGCGGTGGTTTTTTCGTTTTTTAGCCAAGACCATTGACAAAATGCCTATTTTTTGTTACGTTTTCTGGTCAAAACGCTTAAAGCGTACGGCCGCTCCACGTGGAGCGAGAAGATCGTTAAACACCACACACGGAGGTAGTCAATGCGAAAATTGTTCCTTTCATTCAACCGCCTCTTGATTGCGCTTCACGATAAAGCGCTGAGCGACGAAGATCTGGTAAACGGCTTGTATTGCCTGGGCGCCACTTACTCCTATGTCATGGATCCGTGGAGTTGGAAGGAGGGTATAAACGATGTGGATAGCATCTTTGGCGATGACAGGCAACGCGGGCGTGATGCTCACGGAAAACTCGCCATGATGCTGGTCGCGGCGTTGCGTGACGGTCGGATCGTCTGGCGTGGAGATGGGGATCTCTACCACGTCCTGGGCAAGGTGAACGCCATGTTCGAGCGGAATGGGCTGCCCGCCATTCAACAGCCCGCTGATATGCTGGTGACCGCTGACGACATCAGGGAATTGGTGCGAGCCGCGGATATCCCGCTGGAGGTCTGCTAGGTTCGATAACGCGCATCGGCGCGGCAAAAACTTTTACGGAGGTGCATGATGAACAAAACAGTATGGCGCAACGGCGACGGCAGATATGAGTACGAATACTCAATAACAACCAGTCAGCCCACCCTTTGGTGTCGATGTGCCGCCGGACGACTTGCCGACGGTCGTTGGCCGGAATTCCACATGGTTTCCGGACGGACGCGATACTCCCAGGTGTCGGCTCGAGACCGGTAGAGCAACTTCAGCGCACGCGCATCGGCACGATAGGGGCGCACCCCCGCCGTTCCGGTGCGCTCTTTTTATATTTTTGATCGCTGGCGGTCGCGGCGGTTTAAGAGTACGGTTAATTTAGGAGATGGGCGATTAATACAGATCGCGATACGTCGCGAATAAAACCATAACGATATGAAAAAGATCTTATTGACGATCGGTGTCACTGTGGTCGTTGTTGCCGCGGCTGTCGGGGGCGCTGCCTATTATTTTGGGAACGCGAACCGACCGGCCGCGCCGATCGTCGCCGCGGCGCCGGATTATAAAAATATTTCTTACCTGATCGATGGCAAGGAAGTTAAACTGGAGAACGGCGCGGCGGAAACGACCGTGGATGGCGCAACGACCGCGACCAAATATTTTGGGAATGTTGTGCGAGGCGACTTTGACGGCAACGGCAGCACGGACATCGCTTTCATCTTAACGCAAGACAACGGCGGCAGTGGCACTTTTTTCTACGCCGTCGTCGCGCTTAAGACCGAGAACGGTTATGTCGGCACCAACGCCGTTCTCCTCGGCGACCGGATCGCGCCGCAATCCACCGATTTTAGCAACGGCGTCATCACCGTTAACTACGCCGATCGCGCCTCCGGCGAGCCGATGACCGCCGCCCCCTCGGTCGGCGTTTCGCTGCGCCTCAAAGTCGCAGGAGGCGAGTTGGTCAAAATAACCCCTTAAGGCGCGACTTTTGACACGATTTTAGATCCGCGTTATACTCCGGGCGAGGTGAAAACTATGTCAGTAGACGTCAAACGCAAAAAAGGCGAAAGTTTTGAGTCCCTGCTCCGGCGCTTTACGCGCCGCGTGCAGATGTCCGGCAGCTTGCTTCAAGCGAAAAAAGTTCGCTTCCACAAGAACAAGCCGAATAAGAACAAGACCCACGCCACCGCGCTTCGCCGCATCAAGATCACGGCCGAGCGCGAGCACATGATCCGCACCGGACAGGTGACGGAAGAAGAGCTGCGCGCCCAGCATAAGGGCGGTCGAAGATAAGAGGCGGTTCTCGACTCGGTTCGCCTCACTCGAACAGTATATAAATAAGAAACGCTCCGATTGTTATCGGGGCGTTTCTTTGATATAAGATAGGTATCGATTATTAATAAACCATTATGTTGAAAGAGAAACTGGAAAAGGATTACATTGAGGCCTATAAGGCCCATGATGAACAGCGCGTGTCGACGTTGCGCATGCTGCGCGCGGCGGTCAAGAACGCGGAGATTGATAAGATGAAGAAGTTTGAGGACGATTCCGAGGTGGAAGCCGTGATCCGCACCGAGGTCAAAAAGCTGCGCGAGACGCTTACCATGTCCACCGACTCGAACCGACCGGAATTGGCCGCCAAGGCCGAAGAGGAATTGAAGATCCTTGCCGGCTACCTGCCCGAACAAATGGACGAAGCGGCGATCCGCGCCGTGGTCGCCGAAAAGATCAAAGAGCTCGGGCCGGTTACTATAAAGGAGATGGGGAGAGTGACGGGCGAGGTCATGAAAGTGCTGAAAGGCAAAGCCGACGGGGGATTGGTTGCTAAGGTCATTAAGGAACAACTCTCGGCATAAGAGTCTTATATAATAAGAAAGACCGCCTTATTTTTCAAATAAGGCG
>CAIQCM010000106.1 GCA_903870305.1 uncultured bacterium | reverse complement strand
TTAATGACTTAATGTCGAATGTCGAATGTCGAATGTCGAATGTCGAATGTCGAATAATGTCATTGTATCACATTTTACACTTTGGTTAAAGCACGATAGGGTATTCATATCGTCGTTGTAATTCGACATTCGATATTAGTCATTAGTCATTCGGCATTATGTCTCTTCAAATCGGCATCGTCGGCCTCCCTAACGTCGGTAAATCAACGCTATTTACTGCCCTCACCAGAAAGCAGGTGCTGGCGGCCAATTATCCGTTCGCGACCATCGACCCGAATGTCGGGGTGGTTGAGGTTCCTGATGAGCGCCTCGCGCTTTTGACGGAAAAATCGAAATCGAAAAAGACCATTCATGCCACGGTTGAGTTTTTGGACATCGCCGGCTTGGTTCGCGGCGCTTCAAAGGGGGAGGGGCTGGGCAATAAATTTTTGGCGAACATCCGCGAGACACAAGCCATTGCCATGGTTGTGCGCGCCTTTAAGGATCCTAACATCATTCACGTTGCCAACAGGATCGATCCCAAAGACGACGTTGAGGTAATCATGACCGAACTCGAGATCGTCGACCTGGAATCGGTCACGCGCAAACTTGATTCATTGAAAAGCAAACTGCGCGCCGGAACTTCCCGCGAATTGGAGATCGAAATTGCGCTCATGGAGAAACTGCACGCGGCGCTTTCCGACGGCAAGACGGCGCGTTCGGTCGAGGTAACCGAAGACGAAGCGCCGTTCCTCAAAGCGGTGCAGCTTTTGACCGCCAAGCCCATCCTCTACATCATCAACTGCGACGAGGACCAAATTGCCGACGGCTCATGGAATAACGGCGTTGAACATCTCTCGCCGCGCATTCCGGTTTGCGCCAAACTTGAATCGGAACTTTCCGAACTTGAACCCGACGAAGCCAAGACCATGCTGACCGACCTTGGCATGAAAGAAAGCGGTTTGGACCAATTGATCCGCGTTGGCTACGACACACTGGGCCTCATGACCTTTCTCACGACAGGCGAAGACGAAACGCGCGCCTGGACGGTGCGAAAAGGCGCCAAAGCGCCGGAAGCCGCCGGCGTCATTCACACTGATTTTGAAAAGGCCTTTATCCGCGCCGAGGTCATTAATTGGAAGGACTATCTGCAATACGGCGAAGCCGGCTGCCGCGACAAAGGACTACTGCGCACCGAAGGCAAGGATTACATCATGAAAGAAGGCGACATTTGCAACTTTAAGGTTGGGGTTTGACATCATACGCTCATGCGTTAAAGTGCGACTAGGAAAGTTCATTGCAATTTCGTGAAAGGAGTTCGCATGAAAACGAGATCGCATCATAAGGTCAGGCGTGAATCGATCTATTTCAACAAGGAAACCGACGCCCCATGGCCCGCAAAGGCGTATTTCATTCGCCTCGCCCTGTTCGTCGCCGAACTGGTTTCGTTGGCATCATGGTGCCTCATCATTCCGCTCATCGAAGCTCACTATGAGCGCAACTGGGGGATCTTGTGGGAAAGAACGCGGCCGCTCCTCGCCATTCTCGGCATCGGCTTTTCCGGCGGCGCAATGGCCTTGAGCATTAATCCGCTCGCCATTCCGCTCTCGACCTTTAAGAATCTGCTCGCCTGGACTTCGCCGCCCGGCTTTGTCTGGAAGATCTTGCGCGCGCTCCTAAGGCCGCTCAAGCCGACCGCGCCGCTTTTCTTCGAGCGCTTCCTGCTCCTCATCATGATCGGGATCTCGGTGATCAGCTGGAATGCCGTGCCGTACCTTATTCATCGTTGGATCCCGTTTTCGCTCGATTGGTGGGATCGGTTGGTGGTTCGTGAGACGATTATGGTCGTCCCCGCGGCTTACTTGATCAATCGCTTGCTTGATCGGTTGAAATGGACCAAGAAAAGTTCGTACATTGTCTCTCAGCTGCTGCAAACAATTTTTAACCTTACGAATCCGGCCGCGCTGTTTTATCATTTTGCGCTCCGTCCGGCCGTTCTCCTTGTCTGTCGCCTTCGCTACGGTTGTCCTCATGAGCCGGATTGGCTGTAGCGATCATAGATCCATTCGCCGCAATTTTCGCATTGCGCCGCCCCTTGTCACGGGGCGGCGTTTTTAAATTTTTACAAAGCGGTGCCTGTCTTGACAGGCGTCGATATTTTTGCTAGC
>CAIQCM010000105.1 GCA_903870305.1 uncultured bacterium | reverse complement strand
TGGTTTTGTCTTGATTAGGGGTCGCCATATGCCTAGGTATTAGGTGTTAGCTTTTAGCTGTTAGGAAAACCTAAAAGTTAAAAGCTAAAACCTAAAAGCTCTTTTTCGGCTTTCCGTAGAGCGGCTTCACGCCGGGGAGAACCTTTCCTTCCAAAAATTCGAGCATTGCCCCTCCCCCGGTTGAAACATGATCGACCCAACGCGCCATGCCGGTCTTGTCGAGCGCCTCGACGGTCTCGCCGCCGCCCACAACCCCCAGCGCCCGGCCCTTGGAGCGGCTGGCCACAACTTGGGCGAGTGCGAGCGTGCCGTGCGCGAAACGCGGAATTTCGAAAATACCGACCGGACCGTTCCAAACGATCGTCTTCGCATGCTTTATTATTGATGCCCAAGCCAGCATGGTGCGCGGACCAATGTCAACGATGCATTCGGGCTTGCGGCAAATTACAAAGGGCATGTCCATGGCGATAGGAACCGCATGAACGGGCGCGGCGGGATGCGCCGGATCCCCTACCAACACATCAACCGGCAAAATGAGATTTTTCAATTTAAGAACGGGGGCAAGGGTGGCGGATGGGACTTTATCCAAAAGCGAACCGCCGATGGCAAAGCCGCGCGCGACCAAAATGGGATCAATGAGCCCGCCGCCGACCAGCACATGATCATAAATTTTGGCGAGTTGTTTGATAAGGCCAATTTTGGTGCCGATCTTGGCACCGCCCAAGAGCGCCACCGACGGACTTTGCGGCTTGGTGCGAACATGGTCGAGCACCTTAAGCTCGCGCTCCATAAGCAGTCCGGCGTATGAGGGCAGGTAGCGGGTGATGGCGGCCACCGAGGCGTGAGCGCGATGCGAAACGGCAAAGCCGTCGTTAACATAGACGTCCCCCAAGGCGGCCAACTTTTTGGCGAACGAACCGCCGTTCGATTCTTCGCCTTTGTCAAAACGCAAATTCTCCAGCATGAACACTTGTCCGGGAACGGCTGCGGCGAGCGCGGAGACCACGAGCGGACCGCCGAGCTCCGGCAAAAAAGTAACGACGCGGCCCAAAATTTTCGCCAAACGATTGGCGATCGGCTTTAGCGTCAGCTTGGCGTCGCGTCCGTGCGGGCGGCCCAAATGAGCGAGGATGATGACAACAGCGCCGCGGCCGGTGAGGTATTCAATGGTCGGCCGCACCGCCCACAGCCGAAAATCATCGACCACCTGGCCGTCCTCGACCGGCACGTTGGCATCGATGCGCAAAAGCACGCGTTTGTCGCGCAGGTTCTTGATGTTGCGAATAGTGCGGAGCGTCATGTTCGTATTATATCAAAAAATCATTCTTTCCGCATCGGCTTGGTTCCCGATGAAACCGACTCGTATATTTCCATGAGTTTTTTGTAATAGTCATCGGGGCGGAAGCGCGTTTCGGCTTGGGCGCGCGCGCCGCGGCCCATGGCGCGGATCTTGGGTTCGTCGGCGGCGAGCGCGGCAATAGTAGAAGCGAGCGTTTTCGCGTCCCCGGGCGGAACCAGCAAGCCGGTCTCGTTGTCCGCCACGATCTCGGGCAAACCGCCAACACGCGAGGCGACCACGGTCTTCCCGAGGCAAGCGGCCTCAATAGGCAAATAGCCGAACGGTTCGTAGAAAAGCGACGGCACGACGACAAAGCGCGATCGCGCGATCTCGTCCATGACCTCGGTGTGGCGCAAGCGCCCCAAGAAGCGGACGTTCTTAAGCCCGGCCAGCTCGCAGAAGTCCTTTAATTGCTTTTCCATCGGCCCCGCGCCGATCACCTTAAGGCGAACCTCGGGGATCTTTTCCATGGCCGCGAGCAGAACGCCGATCCCCTTTTCTTCGGAAAGGCGCCCGACGTAAGCGATCTCGGCGCCGGGCGCATACTCCGGTTCGTAGCGATCGGCGTCGATAAAGTGCGGCAAAACTTCCATCCGAAAAACATTCTTCCCCCACTCGGCAAATTTATTCTTTACGAACTCCGACGGCGCAATAAGCCGGCCGACCAAACGCTCGTCAAGTCCCAGCGTTGCATGCACCCGATATGCAAAAGCGTCCAATGCCGAAGCCATGGCGGAATTTTTCACACACTTATGCAGAACGGCTCGATAATATTTGCGCGGTTTCACCCGTTCGCAAACGGCGCCATGATCAAAGAGGCCATAGGAAGGCGAGAGGTAGGCGTAGTCGTGGATCGTTTGCACGGTGGGGATCCCCTCTTCCTTAAGCACCTTAAGAACCGACGGCGACAATTGATGATAGATGTTTTGAAGATGCGCGAGGTCCGGCTTGGTGTCGCGAATAAGCCGGCGCAACTTGCGCGCCGCTTCGAAAGAATAAATAACGCGGCCGGCGGCTTTGAGCGTCGCTCGCGAGATCTTTGGCCGGGAAAGATCGACAGATGAGACAAAATATTTTGAATATTCCGAAATGACATTTTCGGGATGCTCCATGGCGAACGGCACGGTCTCGTGGCCGCGGGACTCGAGCAGGTCGATAAGCGAGAACATGTAGCGCTCCGTGCCGCCGAAGGGGAAAAAGAATTTGTTGATGATGAGGATCTTCATACCAGTTCCTCGCGCTTGGCGAGGACCGCGGTGAGCGCGGCAATAAACCACAGGAAAAGCGCCAGCGTGCGCACTTCCAAATAACTGCCAAAAAAGGCCTGGAACGCGACCGAGGACTCCGCGCCAAGCATGCCGAGCGCGAGGCCCCGCGACCATGGATCAGCCGAGCGCTTGTAGACAAGATAAGAGGTGCGCGCGATGGCGATCATCATCGCCAAATAGAAGACAATGCCGACCGTGCCGGTCTCGCCCCAAAGCGACATCCAATTGCAATCGATCTGCCCGTCGGTGCCATAGACGCCGAAAGGCAAGCCGAGCTTGTCGTAAGCGGTCGTGTTGTGCAGCGCCGCGGCCGCCCCGCCCCCGAACTGGCCCGGACCGACGCCGAAAAACGGCGAGGAGCGCACGACAACGAGCGGCGTATTGATCCACCAATAGATGCGGCCCAAACCGTAGTATTCGCCCTTGATGCTCTCGGGCGAGAACGCTTCGTAAAAACGTTCGACGACCGTTTGCTCCGGCACGTCGACCAAGTAACGCAGAACGACGCCTTCATAAATAAAGACGGAGACGGCGATGGCCGCGAAAGCGATGAGCGCGGCGGCGACGCGGCGGTCGCGTTTCACCCACAAGCCGATCACGAGAAAGCCGAGCAGAAAACCAAACCATGAGGAGCGCGAATAAGTAAGCACCAAAGCGGGCAAGATGACGAGCATAAGCGCGCCAATCCATTTGTGCTCAACGTGCTTTTTCGCTTCGTAGACAAACCCGAGCGCGATGCATCCGAAAAAAGCCAAGAATGTTCCCAGCTGGTCGTAACGACCCATGGTGGCGAAAACGCGCTGGCCCGGCGCCCAAAATTGCTGAACACCGACGGTGAGCTGGATGCTTTCGTAATATTTCATCTCCGAGGGCAAGAGGAACGCGTCGAGCGATCCGCGCGTGGCCGCTTGGATTATTCCAAGAAGCGACTCAAAGGCGACAATGGCAAAAAGGATGAGGACGGTTTGCCGGATCCGCGTTTTGGGCGGAGCCAAATACACGACCGCATAATACAAAACAATATAACGGACGATCTGACGCACGCCGAAGACGGCGATGGACGGCGAGACCAAGTTGAGAACGGCCGAGGCCACGACCGCGATCATGAAAAGAATAAAGGTCAGGTCGATCGGGGTCGACGGCAGTTTGCGGCGTTCCAAGAGCACATGAACGGTGACCAGCCCGGCCATGAGGTAAATAAGGGTCTCGGGAAAATATCGCGCATAAACATAAAGCTCGTCCGGGACGAACTTAAGAAGGAACGGCTCGAACGGCGTCCAGAGCGCGAGCGCGACGACGACGAGGTACGGCCGCGTGATCGAGAGCGCGATCGCGATAAGCGTGATGATGACGGCGAGAACCTTTAGCGGCGACGTGAACACCGCGACCGCGGCGAGCGCAACGGTTAGAATGGCGACGATCAAGAACACTTTTCGCTCGTATTCGCTCCTAAATTTGAAGAAAGACGCGACTTCGGCGGCCAATTTCGGCATAGTCAAACATTATATCACGATAAAAGAAAAGGGCGGCAAGGTATTAACCCCGCCGCCCGCGATCCCGATCAAGCGATGCTACCGCTCTAGTCGGACGAGCCCCTCTCAGTCGCTTACGCCGCCATCGGGCGAAGCAAGCTTGGTCTCGCAGCCGTCCGCCGCCAAGCCGTTCGTGTCGGCATAGCCGGGAAGACAGCGCGTGACCGCGCAAACGCCGCCGCTGCAGCCGTTCACCGCCACATTCGGAAGCGCGCAGATATTCCCGCACGCGCCGCAGTTAAGAGGATCGGACTGCACCGTCACCGTCGCGTTGTCGACGATGCCGTCGCAGTTGTTGTCGATCCCGTCGCAGTACTCCACCCCGCCGCGAGTCGGCATGCAGCCGGTTTCGCAACCGTCCGCCGCCGATTTATCGAAGTCGAAGTAGTTGGCGTTGCAAACGCCGAGCGCGCAGACGCCGGCTTGGCAAAGCGACGAAGCATTGGCAAAGCTGCAGACGTTTCCGCAGGCTCCGCAATTATTCTTGTCGTTCTGCTTGTTGAAGCCGTTATCCACGGTTCCGTCGCAATCATTGTCCTTGCCGTCGCAGAGCTCGGGCACCGGATTGATTGCGCCGACACAGGTCGCATAGGTGCCGTTCGGTAGGCACGATTGCGATCCGTAGTGGCATTCACCGACGTTCGATGTTCCGCAAACGATGTTCGGATCACCGGGCTTGCAGGCGCAACCCTCGTTCACCGACCCGTTGCAATTCTCGTCCTGCATGGCTGTGTCGCAGACTTCGGGCTTGGACTGGTCTGATGAGGCGCCGGGCATGGTCGAGCACCGGGTCGTTGAAACGCTGGCGCATTCCAACTTTCCCGCGCCGCATACGCCGAGACCGATACACGGAGCGCCGACGAAGAAATCCTCATCGATGGATCCGTCGCAGTCGTTGTCCTTGCCGTCGCAAACTTCAGACCTTGACTTATCCTTGCTGGCGCCGGGCATGGTGGAGCACCGGGTCGTTGAAGCGCTTGCGCACTCCAGCGTACCGGCCCCGCACTCCCCGACTCCCTGGCAAACGGTTCCGATGTTGAAACCGTTATCGATGACGTTGTCGCAGTCGTTGTCCTTGCCGTCGCAAGTCTCGGTCGTCGGGAAAACCGCATTCGGACAAGCGGTCGGCCAAGCGCCGTTCTTGCAAATGATCGTATCGCTCCGGCAAACGCCGTTCGTGTTCATGCTGCCGTCAGCATTCGTCGGACCGCACAACTGCTTTTCGCCGTCGGTGCATTTGCAACCGTCGTTAACGATGCCGTTGCAATCGTTATCGATAAGATCGGAGCAAATTTCCGGCTTGGACATATCGTGCGAGGCGCCGGGCATTGTTGAACACCGGGTCGTTGAAACGCTGGCGCATTCCAACTTGCCGGCGCCGCAGGCGCCGATGCCGTTACAGGGCGCGCCGACGAAGAATGTCTCGTCAACTTGCCCGTTGCAGTCATTGTCCTTGCCGTCGCATATTTCCGGTTTCGATTTGTCCTGCGAAGCGCCGGGCATGGTCGAGCAAATGGTCGTTTTCGCGCTGGCGCATTCCAACTTGCCGGCGCCGCACTCCCCGACTCCTTGGCAAACGGTTCCAATGTTGAAACCGTTGTCCTTAACGCCGTCGCAATCATTGTCCAAACCGTCGCAAATTTCGACGGTGGGATAAACCGCGCCGGGACAGGTGGTCGGCCAAACGCCGTTCTTGCAAACGACGGTGACGTTCCGGCACTCGCCGGTCTGATTGACCGAGCCGTCGGCATTCTTTGGTCCGCACTGCTGGGTTTCGCCGTCCTTGCAATCGCATCCTTCATTCACGACGCCGTCGCAGTTATTGTCGACAAAGTCGGAACAAATTTCGGCCGTCGCCTTGCTCTTCGAACCTCGCGCGCCGGTCGAGCACTTGAAAGACTGAAGTCCGTCGCACTCGTAAACGCCGGCTGTCGCCGCGCAAGCGCCCATGCCGATGCAGGGCGCGCCGATGAAAAATGTCTCGTCAACTTGCCCGTTGCAGTCATTGTCCTTGCCGTCGCAAAGCTCGGGCATGGGGTGATACTGCGTGCCGCCTTTGAGCGTCGAACAGATCGTGCCTTTATGATCGACGGTGCATTCGGTCTTGCCCGTACCGCACTCGCCAATTCCTTGACAGGTCGTACCGAGGTCAAAGCCATTGTCCGCCGTTCCGTCGCAGTCGTTGTCCTTGCCGTCGCAGAGCTCGGGCGATGGATAAACCGCGCCGGGACAGGTGGTCGGCCAAACGCCGTTCTTGCAAACAACGGTGACATTCCGGCACTCGCCGG
>CAIQCM010000104.1 GCA_903870305.1 uncultured bacterium | reverse complement strand
TGCGGCGTAAGAACCTGTTTGCCCCATTTCTTGTTCTCCGGCGCGTCCAAAAAAAACGTCTCCCAGTCGTCCCTGGCCGGATGATCCTTGGGCATGTTCAAAACGCCGAAAGCGTAATGGTCGAACTCTGCTTCGCCATAACGCGCGCGGCGGAACCCGATGCGCTCGAAAAGCGCGCTCATCTCTTCGATCGCGGCGTTGGTTGGATGTTTGTGACCCGCCGGAGCAACCGTGCCCGGCTCGGTCGTATCGATCCAATCGTTTTCAGCAAGTTCGGCTGAAAGTTCGACGCCAAGCGCGGCGCGGCGATGAGCGATTGCTTTGGTAAGCTCAGCTTTGGCGGCATTCACGGCTTCGCCAAGCGCCGCGCGGCCGGCCGGCTCAAGCGAACCCATTTCGGCAAGCAACCGATTAACCTCGCCCTTGCGGCCCAAAAGACGCACCTCGATATTGCGAAGCCCCTCTTCATCGGCGGTTGCCAATTCCAGCACCGAAGCGGCGATTATCTTTTCCAATTGTTTTTTGATTTCAGACATACCTATATTATTCCTTTGAAAAACCCGACGATCGCACCTCCGTATCTTACCAAATCCCGGTAGGTTACCGCCACTATGAGGAGCATGAGGACGGCAAACCCTATTTGATGAACAATGCCCTCAATCTTTTGGGAAACCGGGCGCCGACGGATCGATTCTATAATAAGAAATAGGAAACGCCCGCCGTCCAAGGCCGGGAAAGGCACGGCGTTCACGACCGCGAGGTTCAAGGAAAGCAAGGCGACGAATTCAACCAAGTACGCAAAGCCGATCTGCACCGCCTGACCGGTAATGACCGCGATCCCGATCGGTCCCGAGACGTCCGACGACAGACCATGCCCGGCAAACAAGCCGGCGATCAAGGCGCCGAAGGAGAGAATGATCGACCAAAGCATGTACGCGGTCGTTTGGGCGCCGCGCACGGGCGCCAAGTACCACGGGAAACGCACCGTGCCGACGTCCATGAGCTCGACGCCAATGCCGCGGCTGCCCGTTTCCTTCAAGACCTCGGGGACGAGCGTTAGCGTTAATTCGGTCTTGCCGCGCATAACTTTGACCGAGGTATTGCCGCTTCCCGAACGAATGGCCGTGCGCAGGGCGTCGGCGCCGGTCACTTTCACGTTATTCCATGATTCAATAATGTCATTGGGTTTGAGACCGCCGCGCTCAGCGGGCGAACCAACGAGGACGTCTCCCGTGCGAACGGTCGCCGCCGAAACGATCGCGCCCGCGATAGGAACGTCGATCGCTTGCGGCACACCCGCAATATATCCGCCGGTAAAAAGCACAAAGGCCAAAATTATGTTCATCCCCACCCCGGCCAAGATCACCAAGATGCGCCGCGGCATGGACCGGGAAGCAAAACTGTCGGTCTCCCAGGCCTCTTCGCCGTTCTCGCCTTTGATCTTCACGAAGCCGCCCAAGGGAATCCAGTTAAGCGAGTAAAGCGTGCCGCCTCGCTTAACGCCGAAGATCCGCGGCGGGAAACCAAAGCCGAATTCATCCACGCGCATGCCGGCCCATTTGGCGGCAAGAAAATGCCCGAGTTCGTGGACAAAGATGATGATACCGAGAACGATGACGAAGATGAGGATGGACATGAATGTCGAATGATGAATGATGAATGACTAATGTCGAATTCCGGATAAGCTTTCCAGATCAATGACCTTCAGCTTGACCTTGCTGCCGATTATTTTGCTCGCCAGTCGTTCGAAATGTTCGGTGCGGTCGGTGACTACGACTTCAAGCCCGGGTTTTCCGCCGTTTCCGAGGCCCGGATCCAACTTTACCAGAGCGGCGGCGTCTTCCGCAACGGCGAAAGAATCGACGAGCTTTGCGCTTGGGAACATGGCGCTTATCTCCCGGCGCAAGAGCGGGTAATGCGTGCATCCCAAGATCACCGTGCTTATTTTTTTGTTCGCGAGCGGGCGCAATGTTCTTTTTACGATCGCTCTTCCCTCTTTGGTTCCAACATAGCCCTCTTCGACGAGCGGCACGAAGAGCGGACAAGCGAGGGCGGTGGACCCTGGCGGCAAATCCTTTTGGTATGCGCCGCTCCCGACGGTGCCGCGGGTGGCCAGCACGGCGATCGTTCCTTTTTTCGCGGCGCGTCGCGCTTCGCGGACGGCCGGCGTGATGACGTCAAGGATGGGAACGGAAAATTCTTCGCGCAAGGCGTCGGCGGCGAGCGCCGAAGCGGTGTTGCAGGCGATGACGATGAGCTTGCAGCCGCGGCGCACCAAGTATCGCGTGATCTCACGGCTGTATTCAACAACCGTTGCCGCGCTTTTGTTGCCATAGGGCATGCGCGCAACGTCGCCCACATACAAAATGCGCGCCTTAGGGAGTTTCTTCCTAAGCGCTCGCACGACCGTGAGTCCGCCAATGCCTGAATCAAAAACGCCGATCATAGAGCCGAACAAACAAGTATGAATGATGAATGATGAATACAACGCCGTCATTAGTCGTTCATCGTTAGTCGTTCATCGTTCATAGTTCATCGTTCATTAATTATCTTCGTTATTTCTTCAACCCTCGCCTCCATTTCTTCTTTAGTCAGCGCCTCAAGATTCAACCGCACCAGCGGCTCGGTGTTGGAGGCGCGGACATTGAACCACCAGGTGGGAAACTCGAAGCGCAAGCCGTCGAGACGAATTGTTTCGGAGGCGAGCGGCGCGTATTTTTCTTCAAGACGCTTCATGAGGCCGACTTTGTCGCTCGCGGAAAAGTTGATCTCGCCGGAATGATGGTATTTTAAAAGCGGCTTCAACAATTCGGAAAGTTTCTTGCCGGTTCGTTTCATCGCGGCAAGAACATAGAGCATTGCCAGGTCGGACGATTCGGCGGTGAAAAAATCCTTGAAATAATAATGCGTGGAAAGTTCGCCGGCAAACCACGCGCCGGTCTCGTGCATTTGTTTTTTGATGAAGGCGTGTCCCACCCGGCTCATTACCGGCTTGCCTCCGTGCGCCGCGATCGTCTCCGGAACAATGCGGCTTGAACGCACGTCATAAAGAACCGTAGCACCCGGATGATGCCGCAAAACTTCTCCGGCGATAAGCGCCGTCATGAGGTCGCCGCGCACTGGCGCGCCGGTCTCATCAACGAATCCAACGCGGTCAGCGTCGCCGTCGTAGGCAACGCCCAAGTCGGCGCCGTCTTTGCGCACCTTCGAGGCAAGCGCGACCGTGTTCTCGGGCTTCACCGGATTCGGCTCATGATTGGGAAACGTTCCATCAAGTTCGAAGAACATTTTCCGACATTTTTTCTCCAAGCCATAAGCATTGATGATTCCGGGAGCGACATAGCCGGCCATGCCGTTTCCCGCATCAAAGATGACCCGCGGCGCGCCAATGTCGCGGCGCGGTATGATCTCCAAATGTTTGGCGACATATTCTTCGCGCACGTCCGCTTCCATGATATTCCCCTCCGGGGCGTCGGAAAATTTTCCGGCGATCACAAGGTCGCGGATCTCGCTCATCCCGCTCCCCTCGCCGATCGGCTCAAGATCGCCTTGGACCATTTTAAAACCGTTATACTCCTTGGGGTTGTGCGAGGCCGTGACCATGACCCCGGGAGCCGATTGCGCGCCAACGGCATAATAGAACATCGGGGTCGAAGTAAGACCGATATCCACCACGTCGGCGCCGGAAGCGACAATGCCATTCACCAATGCGGCGGCGAGCTCGGACGATGTCTCGCGCATATCGCGCCCGACGACCACAACTTTCGCGCCGGTAAAAGCGACAACCGCCCGTCCGACGGTAGCGGCGAGCGCGGGCGTGATCTCGCTTGCGGCCAAGCCGCGAATATCATAGGCCTTGAAAATTTTTGGGTCGATTGTCATGGATGACTCGTTGACGCTCATGGTCTTATGTGGGATTATTTAACTATCATACTTGATTATTATCTTATAAACCACCCTATGGGGCTCTATATCGCGATCGCCGTCATCGTCATTCTGTTCCTGTGGTTCATCGCCACTTATAATCGGCTCATTTCGGCGAAAAACGCCGCTGACAATTCTTGGGCTGACATCGACGTCCAGCTAAAGCGCCGTTATGATCTCATCCCCAACCTGGTGGAAACGGTGAAGGGCTACGCCGGGCACGAAAAAACGCTTTTCGAGAACATAACCAAAGCGCGTTCAGTCGCGATGGGCGCGAAAACACCAGCGGAACACGCGGCCGCGGAAAACGCCCTTTCCGGCACGCTCAAAACCCTTTTCGCGGTGGCGGAAAATTATCCCGACCTCAAGGCCTCGCAGAACTTCATGGAACTCCAGAGCGAGCTCCGCGACACCGAAGACAAGGTCCAAGCCGCGCGCCGCTTTTATAACGCCAATGTCCGCGACTGGAACACCCTTATCCAGCAATTCCCCACGAATTTAGTCGCCAATCCCATGAAATTCACCGCCCGCCAGTTCTTCGAGGTGGCCGACGACACCCAGCGCGAAGCGCCAAAAGTTCAGTTTTAAACTGAACTAAGAACCAAGAACCAAGAACCAATTTCCAGTCCTTTTGGAGATTGGTTTTTAAATATTGAAAATTTACTTGGAATTTGGCCCTTGGTTCTTGGTTGTTATTATAAATAGCCGTTTTGCGTTATAATGTGGAACTATGTCCACCTTTAGAAAAGTCCTTCTCGGCATCCTGTTCCTCGGCGTTGTCGCGGGCATTGGCTACGGCATTTATTACTTTTTCTTCAAACCGACCGCCGCGCCGGTTACGCCTGTTGCAAACGTGAACACCAACGCGCCTGGGAACGGGCTCACCCCCTCGGGCGCCGGCGCCAACTTACCTTACGTCCCCCCGCTTACGGGCGGCGGCTATTTGCCGCCCGCTTCAGCGATCGCGCGCGGCGGCGCCACGGTTTCGCCGACCTTGGTTAACGTTCCGACCATGGGTTTGGTGCTTGGCGCGGACGGCAAAACGATCCGCTACTATGATAAGTCGACCGGAAAATTCATGACCGTGGATGCGAATGGCAACATCGTGGCGCTTTCGGACCAAACCTTCCCCAGCGTGCAAAACGTGACATGGTCGGCCGACGGCGCGAAGGTCGTCATGGAATTCCCCGACGGATCAAAACTCTCTTATGATTTTGCCGCAAAAAAACAAGCCACCCTCCCCTCGAGTTGGCAGAACTTTTCCTTTTCCGCCGGCGCCGACCAAATAGCCGCGCTTCAAAACACCGACTCGACCGCGAGTCGATACTTGGTCGTGGCCAAAAGCGACGGCACGGGCGCGCAAGCGATTGAAACTTTGGGCGAGAACGCGGACCTGGTGAATGTCGCTTGGTCGCCCGGGAGTGATGTAGTCGCGCTTTCGCAGACCGGGGAGGCCGACGACACCGGCGGCTTCGGCATAAAGAACGTCCTCTTCATCGGCAAGAACGGCGAAAATTATCCGGCCACCGAAGTTGACGGCGTCGGTTTTACGCCGCTTTGGTCCCCCACCGGCGCCTACTTGCTTTATTCCGCGGCCGGCGCGGGCGACAATTTCCTGCCACGCCTTTACGTCGTGACGGGCTCGGGCGATAACATGGGAAGCGGCCGGCGCGCGATCGACCTTATGACCACCGCCGACAAGTGCGCTTTTGCCGACGCCAAAACCGCTTATTGCGCCGTGCCCGACACGATGCCCGACGGCGCCGGATTGGAACCGTCGGTGCTTAACGGCATTCCGGACTCGGTCTATAAAGTAAATATCATAACCGGCGCCGTTACCCTTATCGGCCGACCCGACACCGACACTTCCATTTCCGCGCTCAGCGTTTCAAGCGACGGCAAAACGCTCTTCTTCACCGACGGCGAAACCGGCAGCATAAAAAAGATGGCGCTTAAATAATGAAGCATGGAACATGAACCATGAAACATTCCATCGGATCGAATTCGGTAAGAATGCTTCATGTTGCGTGTTTCATGTTTCATAAACAACAATGACAAACCAAAACAAACTCCTCGCAGTAATGACCGTTATAGCAGTAATCGTAATTGGCGCTTATGCGATCAAGGTTCTGCCGTCATCGTTCTCTAAAAGCGTGAATGAGCCGCAACCAAACATTGTTCGCGCCGATGCCGATGACGAGATCCGCGGCAGCGGCAATGCGCCCCATACGATCATTGAATTCGGCGACTTGGAATGTCCGACCTGTGCTACGCTTGATCCGCAGCTCGCTGCTCTTGTAAAACAAAGCCCCGCCGTTCGCTTGGTTTGGAAGGACTGTCCGTCGTCATCGCATCCCAACGCCGAAGCCGCCGCCGAGGCGGCGCACTGCGCCGGCGACCAGGGCAAGTATTGGGAATATCACGATCTCCTCATTCAAAACCAAGACCAGCTCGGTCCCGATCTTTATCCAATGCTCGCTGCAACCCTTAAATTGAACGCCACCGCCTTTGCCTCGTGCCTTGCAAACGGCGTGCACGCCGACGAGGTGAGCGCCTCGATCAATGAGTGCGCCGGCGCCGGCGTCACCGAACTGCCATCGTTCTTCGTTAATGGCAAAATGTTTTCCGGAACCGACGCCAACATCATCCACGAACTTACCGCTGAACTCAGCAAATGAAAAAATTCCGCTTCGCGATAATTTTCACCCTCTCGATAATTTTTTTGGCGCCGCTTGCCGCAAGCGCCACGCAATGTTGTTATTCGCCGGGCGTGAGTGTGCCCAGCCCATACGGAGGATCAACCACCCCGCCTCTTTGCGACATAAAAACAAATGTTTGCGCAAGCGACCGGACCGAGATCGACTGCGGCGCCCAACCTGCTTGCGCGCAACTCCTGCCAAAGTGTTGCGTTTATAAATTCTCCGACCCCGTCACAAAAAATTTATGCCAAGAAAGTCCTGATCGAAATTACGATTGTACAACCATCCAGCCGACTGGCACGACCTACGACGTGGTCATTTCGCGTTGCGCCGATCTCGCCGACTGTACCGGGGCAAGCGGCAACATGTTCATGGTGACGCCGACAACAACGCCCGCGGCCGCGGCTCCCGAATACCCGATCATTCAACCGACGCTCTCGATCAACATCCCCACCATTTCGATGCCGGACTTCACTAAGGTCATTCAAAAAGACGGCTACGTTTATATTCCCTTTATTTCGGTGTATCTCGTCGGCGCCTACAAACTGGGGGTCGGGATCGCCGCCATCCTCGCCATTATCATGATCATGGCGGGCGGATTTATTTGGATCGCGTCCGCGGGCGATGCCGGGCGGGTCGGCCAAGCGAAAAAAATGATCTCCGGCGCCGTGGTCGGCTTGGTCTTGACCGTCGGCTCGTATGTCGCGCTTCAAATTGTTAATCCCAACTTGGTCAATTTTACAGCGCTTAAGATCAGAGTGGTGTCGATGCAAACGGTCGAGGATGTTACGCAAGATCAAGAGTCGGATATTACCGACGACTCGTCATTGCCCGCCAATGTCGTCAAACCGACATGGGACCAACAATCTTTCATTTGCCCCCCAAATAGCACGGTCCAGCCGCCGACCGGAGTCGCCAATCCCTCATCGCTCGTTTCACTCGACAACTGCCCCAGCGGCGTATCAAGCTCGGGCAAGAGCGGCACGCAAGCCCTGCATGATGCCTTGTGCAACGCCGGAGCGGCGGCTAATGCGGACGGTTATATGATCAGCATCACTTCCGCTTATCGCGACTTCGCTTCGCAAGCCGCTTTGTGGTGCGGTACGTGCGCCACCAACCACCCTGATGTCAATCAAAGAAAAACCTACTGCGCCATTCCCGGCTTTTCCAATCACGGGCTGGGTAACGCCGTTGACGTCGTTTTGCTGGACAGTAGCGGGAAAGCCCTCTACCAAGCCGGTGACTCGAGCGGCCAATGCAAAGTCGATCCGGCAACCGTTACGCTCATTGAAAAATACATGGAAGGCGCGGGTTTTGTCAGGTACCAAAACGAAATATGGCATTTTGAGTTCAACACGAACAATTCCAATAGATGCAGTAATTGCGGTTTGCCGCACAAATGCTAAATAACCCGCATGCCCAAGACAGAGAAGATATTTGAATGCGAGAAATGCGGCGCCCAGCACCTTAAGTGGTCCGGGCGCTGTTCGGAATGCGGCTCGTGGTCGACCATAAAAGAAGCGACCACTTCGAAGAACCAAGAACCAAGAACCAATTTCCAAACCAACAACGCCGCGCCCGCCAAAACCGTTTCCTTCGCGAATGTTGCCAATACGGAGACCTCGCGGATATCGACCGGGATAACCGAGGTTGACCGCGTCTTGGGCGGCGGCTTTATTCCCGGCGCCGTTATTTTGCTTGCGGGCGAACCCGGGAATGGCAAATCAACACTGGCCGCGCAGATCTTGGATAAGATCGGTCAACTGTCTCCGACATCTTCTACGCTTTATGTTTCCGGCGAAGAAAGCGCGGAGCAAGTCAAGCTTCGTCTCGACCGGCTGAGCGCCAAACTCGACAATTTTCATTTCTTGGGCGAGACCGATGCGCTCACTGTGGCCGCGACGATCGCGCAAACGCGCCCCGCCGTCGCCGTCATCGATTCCATCCAAACCATGACGGCCGAAGGAAGCGGCGCCGGTTCCTTGGGCGCAGTGCGCGCGAGCGCCGGCATCCTCACCGAATGCGCCAAAACCAACAATGTACCACTCATCCTTATCGGCCAGGTGACCAAGGATGGCGCCACGGCCGGCCCTAAGTCGCTCGAGCACCTGGTCGACGTCGTGCTGACATTGGAAGGCGACCGCGAATCGCATTATCGAATTTTACGCGCGGAAAAAAACCGCTTTGGCTCGACCGAGGAGATTGGCGTTTTCACAATGGCGGAGCAAGGGCTTAAGGAAGTGAAAAATCCGTCAGAACTTTTCGTACGCGAACGCAATATTTTGCCCGGCTCGTGCATGACCTGTTTGGTTGAGGGCTCGCGCGCCATGCTAGTCGAAGTGCAGGCGCTGGTTCATCCTTCCGCCTATTCCGCGCCGGTGCGCCGCTCATCGGGACTCGACATGAATCGCTTGCAGATGATCGTCGCCGTCCTTGCTTCGCGCGCTCGCTTGCCGCTGGGGAAAGCCGACGTGCACGTGAACGTCGTGGGCGGCATAAAACTGCGCGAACCCGCCGCCGACCTCGCCGTCGCGCTCGCGATCTACTCGGCCGCAAAAAATATCACCCTGCCTTCCGACCTTTGCGCCTTCGGCGAACTTGGTTTGGGCGGCGAACTGCGGAGCGTCCGCGCCTCCGACCGCCGCATCACCGAGGCCCTGCGCTTTGGACTTAAAAAAATAATCTCCCCGCCCGACGCCAAAACCATCGCGGACGCGATCTCTAGAATATAATTTTTCAAAAAAATAATCTGAGTAATATATTTTTTGAGACGAGGGCTGTTTGAGCGTAGGAACTCATTCTCTATAGCCCACGCGAGTTCCGCAGTCCAAAAAATATATTACTCAGGTTATTTTTTTCTTAAAAGAAAAGGGCGCCTCTTGGGGCGCCTCTTGTTGCGGCGGTGCGATGGATCAAACCCTACACATCAGCCGAATGATCCAATGAGACAAGCGGCCTTGGGACGCGTTTGCGCCTGACGGCAACCACCTCTTCGCGATCGATCTTGTACTGCTCCACGACCGGTTCCATCTGTTGTTTGTCGACCAATTTGACCGACGCATCGCGCGAAACGTTTGTTTCCACGAACGCCTGGAGCGCCCAGATCGCGTTCACGGCGAGGATCCGCCCCTCCGCACCCTTGGACCACTTATGCATGGCAAGAAGGATACGGGCGGCGATCGCGAACATTGGCTGAACATCGAACTGGTCAAGTCCGGCGTTGTCGATCCGCCTTTCTATCACGCTCTTGAACCGCATCAGATCGTCGTGATTCCGCGTCCAAAGACCGGGGTTATTTTCCACGCCGGCGAAACAAGCCGCAAAATCGCGCACGATCTGACCAAAAGCACTTTCAATCATTTCTCTCTCCTTGTTCGTGTTGCGGAACAAAAGAAAAAACCGCATGTTGCGGAATTTCTCTCACCCGGAATAAAGATACTCCCTTTCGCGGCAAATGTCAATGCCGTTCAAAAGAAAAAAGGGCGCCTCTTGGACGCCCTTTGTTGTTCGACTTCGCGGTGGTCTCAGGCCTCGGCCCGATGATCGCGCCGCTTTTTGGCCGGTTCGAGAAACGAGTGATCGCGCGTGGTCCGATCTTTCAGATCCCTGGTCTCGATCCGTCGAAAAATCTTCTCCTCCATCACATGCAATTGGTATTCCGACCACACAAAGGCCTTGAAGCGGCACAGCGCGTCGCACACCGTGATCCGTTCGCTGATATTTTCTGCGGCATTGTACATACCCACCAGAACCTCGGCGATGCGCAGCGAATGCGAGGCGATCACCATTTTATGCGCGCCTCGGGTGATCGCATCAACCATGGCGGTCATATTAACTGACAGCCGGTGGCGCGCGAGGTCGGTCCCAAGATCGCGCGGGATCGTGCGAAAACATCGTTGAAAATCGTTCGCCTTGTCTGCGCTGACATTTTTCGACATCGTTTTCCTCCTGCTCAAACGAACAGCGATCCCGCACAACGCGAGATCGGCTTGTCCAAAATAAAACTACGCCGATTGAACAAAAAAGTCAACCCCGCACCTTGAGGGCATTGATTTTACCTTAAAATTACTGATTATAATTATTACTAAGGGTCGCTTAACAAATGAGCGCAGCTGTTGCCACCAACTATGCCCTCAAGGTGCGGGGTCAACCCCCTACCCCAAATGCGCCGCTCGTTCGTGGAAAATTATCTTTTCGCGCAAGACCGGAACGCTGCCCAGGTCTTCGTCGGCGGCAAGCAGCTCGGAAGCCGCGTCATGGGCGTCTTCGACCAAACGAAGGTCGGTGAACGTGGCAAACTTCATTTCTTCAATTCCCGACTGGCGCGTGCCAAAAAGTTCGCCGGGGCCGCGCAAAGTCAGGTCGCGCTCCGCCAAGTCAAAGCCGTCGGCGCATTGGCTAAGGGCGCGTAGCCTTTGGCTCGTGGTTTCGGACGACGACAGCGCGAAACAATACGACTGGAATGTACTGCGCCCGACCCGGCCGCGGAATTGGTGCAGCTGCGCGAGCCCGAAGCGCTCGGCGCCGGTCACGACCATGACCGAAGCGTTGGGCACGTCTATCCCCACTTCGATCACCGCCGTCGCCACCAGCACTTGAATTTTTCCGGCGGCAAAGTCGGACATGGTCTTTTCTTTTTCCGCCGGCTTCATGCGGCCGTGCAACAGACCGACCGAAAGATCTTTAAAGATCTTTTTTGATAATTCATCGAATAATTCGGTAGCCGACTTGGCGCCGGTGACATCCGACGAATCAATGATGGGCGAAACAAAGAATGCTTGGCGTCCGGCAATGATCTCGGAACGGACTTTGGCGTAGACATCTTTATAATGATTCGGCCCGACGACCGAGGTCACGATCGGCAAACGATTCTTCGGTTTTTCGCGAAGCAAAGAAATATCCAGATCGCCATAGAGCGCGAGGTGCAAGGTGCGCGGAATAGGCGTTGCCGTCATCGTGAGCAAATGCGGCAAGCGTCCGTCCTTGCGCTTTTTCATGAGTTCTTGCCGCTGCTCAACGCCAAAGCGATGCTGTTCGTCGATGACCGCGAGCGTTAAATTATCCAGAGCGACTTTGTCCTCGAGGAGTGCGTGCGTGCCGATCACGATTGCTGCGGTTTCATCGCCTTCTTTATAAACATTGGTGCGCAAAGCTATCTCATGGGAGGGCAAAATTTTCTTGAACGTTTCGTAATGCTGTTTGGCCAGCACCTCAGTCGGCGCCATGATCGCCGTTTGTCCGCCGGAGGAGGCGACATTGACCGCTGCCACGGCGGCCACGACCGTCTTTCCGCTTCCCACGTCGCCGTCCAAAAGCCGGTGCATTGGTTCGGCTTTCTCCATGTCCTTTAAAATGGCCCAGGCGGCTTTTTTCTGATCGTCGGTCAGTTTAAATGGAAGCGAATCGACAAAGTCCTTTGTCTTGTCTTGGGCAAAAGGAACAGCGATCCCCTTTGCGGCCTTAACCTCGTTCTTTATCCGCAAAGCGAGCAATTGATGCATCAGCAATTCATCAAACTGCAAGCGGCGGCGAGCGCGCTCGAGTTTGGCATTATCCGTCGGATAGTGGATCTCATGGAGCGCGTCGGCAAACGAAACCAGATCGTACTTTTCGCGGATCTTTTCCGGCAACGGATCGACAAACTCCGCAAGCGCCGGCAGCGCCATCGCGACCGCCGCGCGAATGTGTTTTTGCGTGAGGTTAGCCGTGGTCGGATAAATGGGAATGATCCGCCCGGTATGCACCGAACGGTCGCCCGGCTCATAGATCGGGCTCATCATTTGCAAATGACCGCGCTCCAATGAAACTTTCCCGGCGAACGATGCCTTGGTTCCCGGCTTTAAAATATTGGTGATGTATGGCTGGCTAAACCACAGCGCGTTGATCTTTCCGGTGCCATCATCAAGGATCGCTTCGGTGAGCACCATGCGCTTGGCGCTCGTGCGCCGATTGGCGATTAGTTCGACCGTCGCCTGGATCGTCACGGCCTCCCCCGCCCTTAACGCCGAAATCGTTTTTATTTCCGAAAGATCTTCGTAACGCGCCGGCGGATGCGTCAAAAGATCGCCGATGGTCTTAATGCCCAGCTTCTTAAACCGGCTCGCAAGCGCCTTCCCATAGCGCCCAATGTCCCCGATGGGAGTGTCGGCATTCATACGGTTTATGGACGATGAACAATAAACAATGGACAATTCCTACGAAATTGGATTCGTCAGGAATTGTATGTTGTCCATCGTATGTTGTCCATTAACCGTTAGATCACCACCTTTGGATACATCCAAGCGCTAATGACGGAAATAACAAGTGTGGAAACGGCGAGGATCAGGATGTCCATGCCGACGCCGGTCCATGAGCCGGCGAGCATGAGCGAACGCAGGCCGTCGACCATGTAGCTTAACGGATTGACGCGCGCCACCACCTGGAGCCAGCCGGGCATGATCGCGATGGGATAAATGGCGTTCGAGGCGAAAAAGAGCGGCAGCGTGACCACCTGGCCGATTCCCATGAAACGCTCGCGCGTTTTGACGATCGAAGCGATGATCATGGAGATGCCGGTAAAAACGGCAGCGCCCAAAAGAACAATGAGCACGACGCCCAAAAGCGTCAGGATCGACAAATGAAGCGGCACGCCGAGGATAAGCGCAAAGATAAAAACAATGACCGCCTGGCTCATGCCGCGGAGCCCCGCCGAGATCATCTTGCCCCAAACGAGCGCAAGCCGCGGGGTGGGCGTCACCAAAAGTTTCTGCAAAATTCCCGTGTCCCTGTCCATGATGATGTAAAGGCCGTAAAAGATCGCCACAAAGGTCGCCGACTGGGTCAAGATGCCGGGCGTGATGTATTGCAAGTAGGTATATCCTTCGGTGGGAATGGCGCGCACCTTGGAAAGCGCTTCGCCGAAAATGCCGAGCCAAAGGATGGGCTGCACCGCGCGGGCGATGAGTTCGGTCGGGTCGTGCCAAAGCTTCCTGGCTTCCATTTCGGCCATGACGTACGACTTGGTCAGCGTTTGATACAGGTAATTGATCGCTTTTTTCATAATTTAACCGAGGCGTTTTTCCGTCTGCCGCGTCCGTTTAATGTCGCGGAAATTCTCCGATTCGCGAATGCTGTTGCCGGTCAAATATATAAAAGCGTCTTCCAGCGTGGCGTCCGCTTTCCCGGTTTTCGCCTTCAGCTCGGCCGACGTGCCGATTGCAATTAGCTTACCGTTATTCATGACCGCGACCCGGTCGCTCACGCTGTCGGCCTCGTCCATTTGGTGCGTCGAAAAGAAGATCGTTGTTCCCATTGTTTGGCGCAACTCCAAAAGATGCTTCCAGACGTTTTGCCGCGCGACCGGATCCAACCCGATCGTCGGTTCATCGAGGAAAAGAACCTTCGGACGATGCAGCATCGCCTGGCCCGCTTCCATTTTGCGGATCATGCCGCCGGAAAAAGTTCTAACCAAAGCATTGGCATGATCGCCAAGGTCAAGAAAATCCAGCGTATCCTTGATCCGTTTCTTACGCTCGCGAGGCGGCACGTCGTAAAGGCGCGCAAAAAGCATCAGGTTCTCGTAGGCCGTGAGCGTGCCGTCAACCGAAATTTGCTGCGGCACATAGCCGATCAGGTGGCGCACATCGGAGGCACGGCGCGCGACATCAAGGCCGTCAACCAGCGCCTTGCCGCTCGTGGCGGCCAGGAGCGTGATCAGGATCTTGATGAGCGTGCTTTTGCCCGCGCCGTTCGGACCGAGGAGCGCGAAGACCTCGCCGCCTCCGACGCTAAAAGAAACATCGTTGAGCGCAACGAAACCCTTGAACTTCTTCGTCAAATTGGAGACCTCGATTATCTTGCCAGCCATAAACTACTTCCAATTATAGTTATTCCAGACCCAATTAACAAGCGCATGAGCATCAGCTTCGCTTGTCGCAAGCATTGGTTCGCCCATGAGAACGACGGTGAGTTCGCGCGATGCGCCGTTCGCGCTTTTAAGTTCGACCGCCAAGTTCCAGCCGCCGTCCGGCCCCAAGTAGCCGGTCTTGCCGCCCGAAACCAGCACGTCATCATACTGCGGCTTGGTGAGCAAGTGGTCGCTGTTCTTGAGCACGATCTTTTTCCAGCTTGGACGCGCATAGATCGTTCGCTTGGCGACGCAGTCATAATGGCGGAAAGCCGCTTGGCCGAAAACGCTTTGCGCAAGCCGCGCGAATTCTCGGGCCGTGGAAACGTTGCCATCATCAATGCCGGTCGGCTCGGTAAAAACAGTATGCTTAAGGCCCAGCGCTTTCGCCGTCGCGTTCATGTCAGCGACAAATTTTGGGCGAGAAAGTTTTGTCGAATCGGCCAGCGCGTTCGCCGCGTCGTTGGCCGAAGGCAGAAGCGTCGCGTAAAAAAGATCATTCACCGTGAATTTGGTTCCAATCTTCACTCCCAACCGCGATCCCCCAACCTGATCGGCGGCGGTGATCGGCTGGAGCCGCGTTAACGGAATCTTGCGCGCCAAAACCAGATTAACGGTCATGAGCTTGGTGAGCGAGGCCAGACGCAGCACGGCGTCGGCATTGTTTTCCGCCAGCACCTTCCCGGAAACCCGATCGATCACAATATAACTCGCGGCGGAAACCGTTGGAGCCGTCTCATTATTTACGGGGACAGGTATTTTGACCGCCGGCTTGACTGTTTTAGCCAAAACCGCCGGAGCCGCTGCCACAGCTATCAAACAACAAATTGCGATGATGGTCGCGGGTCGGCGCATAGACAACGAGTATACTATATAATGAAGCGCAACGGGATGATGAGGTCTGTCATGTAAGGAATAGACGCAAATACCGTCTAAATAATAATAGCGACATTAATAATTTACGCATTAAATAAGCACATAAATGTTATGTTTAAAAAACTTTCATCAGTCAGCGGCATAATTGCCGCTTTAACCATGCTCTTTGCGCTATCCCCGGCGCTTGTTTCTGCGCAAACGACAACCGAACCTTCGGCCACCATCCATGACGGAAAAATAGTTCGCGCCGCCGTCGGTACCGTTGCCTCAATTAACAGCACGACCATTACCGTGAATGGCGCGAACAACACTACCTATACGGTTGACGCAAGCAAAACGAAATTCCGCCGCAAAGCTAATGCTGCAATGCCCATAACCGACATCCAGACCGGCGATACGATCAAGGTGACGGGGACAGTGAGCGGCACCAATATCACCGCCTCCATTGTCCAAGACGCCTCAATGGGCACTTTGCGCGACCACACCACCGGCACGATCGCCGCCGTTAATGGCGCCAGCTTCACCCTGACGACCAAGGCCAATGCGACGCTCACGGTAAATACGACCACGGCCACGGTTATTGAAAAATTCATCGGAAATTCAAAACAGGCCGCCACCCTCTCCGACTTGGCCGTTGGCGAGAACATGCTTATCACCGGCGCCGTCGACTCGGCGAACAACACGCTCAACGCCTCGATCGTCCGAATCATGATTAAACGCACAACCAAAACCGGTACGGTGCAATCCGTTTCCGGCACAACGATCTCTTTGACCGATAAAAAAGGCACTACCTTTACGATCAACGTCGCCGGCGCCAAGCTGATGCGCCGCTATGGCGCGACTATCGTTGACGCGAGCTTGATCCAGAACGGCGACACCTTGGTCGCGACCGGATTGCAGAACGGCACGACCTTTACCGCTCAAACCATCCGCGACAATTCGCTTCAAGCCAGAAACGGCACCTTCACGGGCAGCGTCACGGCCGTTAACGGCGCCAGTTTCACCTTGCAAAGCAAAAACCGCGGCGCTCAAACCATTAACACCACTTCGACGACCGTATTCAAAAAGGGTAAAGCGGCGGCCACGCTTTCCGACATCGTTGTCGGACAAACCGTTATGGTCTCCGGCGTCTGGGACAGAACCAATAGTAACGTGACCGCCACCAAGGTCATGATCAAACAATAAAGGTCGACTATCATTCAACAAAAATGATCCCTCGGGGTCATTTTTGTTTTTTGCCGAACTTCCGTGCTATTATAGATATATGAAACTTCAATGGAACAAGGTCACCTGGTATTCTAAGACGATCGCGCTTGCCATTTTTATCGCGTGGCCTTTTGTATTTTTCTATTTCGGGGCCGTTTACGGCGCGGCGCTACAGCATAAGGTCGATGCCGCGAATATCCAATATACAAAACCAGAAAATTTATAACCGCACCACAAAAAAGACCGCGCCAAAAACGCGGTCTTTTTAAAATCCGCCGGATTGACCGGATCGTTACTTTATGCCAATATCCACCCAGCGACAGATAGTTTTTTGACAAGCGAGAAAGGACGGTTCCCATGTATGAGCTTCCAACCTATGGCCGTGCATCTGCCGAAATAAGAACCTTGGCTAAAAACCGCGGATTCTTACTTCCGATGTCGTTTCCGCATGAAGCCAGGGGCGAATGCGCCGAAGAGCTTCGAACATTGTACTTTAGCAGCTTCGCCCCCGGCGACGAAACAATCACTAACGCGATCAAGATCATAACCGGGGTTCATGGGATTGAAGGACATCCCGGACACCGGCTCCTCTGCCGCATCCTTGAAGAGAAATTGTATCTCGAGCTTCCCAAAGGCACCGGCCTCATCCTTGTCCACCTGGTGAACCCGTTCGGTTTTTCTTGCCGGCAGCGGGTTGACCAATACAACGTTGATCCGAACCGGGGATGCTTTGATCTCACGCGCCCGGAGAACAATTACTACGAAGCGATCCGCGCTTTGGTCGAGCCCAAGGACCTGAACCGCGACAGTTTGGCCGCCCTCAAGGAGATGGCGGCAGACCGCATGCGATTCAGGGCGGCCGTTTCCGGCCAGTGGCAAAGCCGTTCGGGTATTTTTTTCGGCGGCAAAACAACTTGTGTGAGCGGCGCACACCTCCGCAAGGCATGCCAAGAACCGCTTTTCGCTCAACTGGAGCGGGTCGTGGCGATCGACTTTCACACCGGCATGGGGAACGACGGCGAAGCGACAATCTTGTCCCCGCTTCCCTCGAACAAGGGCGCGGCGGCGGACAGGACCCGAGCAATATTTGGAGAACGGGTCAATTTCATCAACACCGACGAAAGCATCGTCGTTGGCGTGAATGGCGACCACCTTTCGGCAATGAGCCGATGGCTTCCGTCGTCATGCCAGTACACGGGCATCGGTCTTGAAATGGGAACAGCCATCCCGAAGGAAGAAAGCTTCCCCGCCATCGTCGCCAAGAACTGGCTCACGCACCATCCGGAGAAAGTTGGCGAGGTTGATCCCGGGATCGTCCAAGAGCAGGAAGAGGCGTTCTGCAAAACCTTCGCACCTGTTTGGGATGCGGCTTGGATGCAAAAATGCCATGAGGCGCTGCAAGGCCTTTGGCAGTCAAGCATCAAAGCGCTTTCCTGATAACACAAACGAGCAAACCCGCGCCGAGCGATCGACGCGGGTTTTTCTTAAACCAAGGGACGAGCTATCCCGGCTTTTAATTAATGTGCTACGATAGATCCATGAAGATAGAATGGAACAAGGTAACGCGGTTTTCGGCGACGCTGGCGCTTATCCTTTTCGCCGCGCTCCCGTTTTTCGGTTTTTGGCTTGGCAGGACCTACGGCAGCGCCAAACAATATGAACGCGACATGCTTATCGAATTACAGCGCGTCTCGCTGGAGCCGTATCCGACCGCCACCAAGGTCATCGATTACGTACCGACTGCGCCGGAAACGGGCGCGACCGTCGTCGACGGTTCCTGCTGGACCAATTCAATAGCCGCGCCGTTTCGCGCCGACGCTTGGCGCTGCACGGTCGGAAATGATATCCAAGATCCGTGCTTTGAAATAAAGGGCGATGTCAAAACCTTGCTCTGCATCAAAGACCCGGCCAGTCCTGCATCGTCACTGGCGCTAACACTTACCAAGCCCCTGCCAAAACCCGGCAAAATTTCCGCACCCGGATCAGCAGCCGACGGCGCGTGGCTTATCGAACTTAAGGGCGGCATTATGTGTTCGCCTTTTACCGGCACGCTGCCTTTCTCCGACAAAGGCGACGTGGCGACCTACGGTTGTTCGGACAAGCGCCTGATCTTCGGCATCAATGCGGACAAGAAAATTTGGACCGCAAAGGTCGGCACGCTTTCGTCGGATCCAAAAATTTTCCCGCCGCAGATGACTTCGTCTTCCACCGCTCCCGTCGCCGCGGTTTGGAAATAGTATTGGAGAAAAAATGACAATTAAAAAAATCAGTCGCTCGCTCGCCTTTGGTACGACCCTGGTCTGCGTCTCGCTCTTTCCCCGCCCAAACGCAACCGCCGACAGTCGCAAGTCGACCATTTCCGTCTCGGTCACCGTCTCGTCCAGCTGCAAGATAAATGCTAACGGCGTCATCAGAGAGCTATGCAGCGCCGCCGCGCAACCGATCACGACCATGGCCGTTGTCCCGGTTTCCGCCGGCGCAACGACCGCATCGTATGCCGTTCGCACCATCAACTTCTAGCACCGCCGTTTAGCGCGCTCCCCGGGAGCGCGTTTTTCTTTAATTGAACAACCGTTCCCATTGCCACGATATAAAAACAAAACGCCCCGATATAATAACCGGGGTTTTGCTTGGAAACAAAGAGACCAACACCTTTTGGATGTTGGTCAGGTTCGAAAGAGCGGCGTGCCGCGGTTCAGTTAGCTCTGGTCATGAAAAACGCGGCGTTGGCGTTAAGAGCGGTGCCGGTCGCCGACCACGCCGGTATAAAGATCGTGAGCGCATTCCCTTGCACGCAGTATGGATAGGGTCCCCATTCATTCGTACCGTCGAGGTTCACCGTAGTGATGGTCGTCGCGGTCGTCATGTATTTGCACGTGTCCGGGGAGCTGAAGACCTTTTCGCAATGGCAGTTGTCGGCCGTGCTCAAGACGCATCCGCCCGAGATCATTTCGTTTGTTCCCACAGCATCTGCGAACGTCTGGTTCATGCTGTCACAGGTCATGCTCTTTTGCGCAAGGCAGCTTACCGATTTATCGATCTCGTAGGTCGTCACTTCGTCAAAGAGACAAGTTCCGTCGGCGTTAAGCGCGACCGTTCCATGATCGATATAGTCGCCCGAGGTGGGACAATTACCGCCCCAGTCGGCGAGGAATTCCGTCATGTTCAACCATTGGTCGCAAATGCCGACGACATTCCAGTTCCCGGTCAGATCGCCACCGCAAGGAGCGGTAGCCGCCGCCTGGCAGGTCGCTGCCATCGATGGCGGCATAGTGCTTAGAGGCACCGGTGTCGCGTCGATCGGCATGGCGTCGAGAGGCGACGCGTCATCCTGTTTTACATCGGCAATTCTGTTATCCGGCGCTCCGGCATCGGCGTTCAAACGACCGGCCGTGGCATCGGGACGCGACACATCGGTTCCGGCATCGAGTCCGGTCGCCGGGCTGTCGGCCCTCACGGCCGTCATCACCACCGAACCGTTCAAGCCACCGATTCGAAACCAGGAATTCTGTACACTCAGCGTGTTGCCGGAAACGCAATAATTATGTGTATCGGTCGCGATCACGTTCTGGACGCTGGTGTCGACCGGTGCTGTATAGAAATCCAACCACAGCGAACTGGTATCGTACTCGCAATCGGCGAACGAATACTGATGCGTCTTGGCGCATGCGCAGACGTCGCCGGACGCAAGAGCGCAACCGACGACCGCCGTCGCGTCGCTCGCGAGCGTTTCGGCCTTGAGCGACTTATCGAGATCGTCGCAGCTCTTGGCTTTGGCCGCGAGACAAGCGGTCGAATAGGATACGGCGAACACCGGATTTTCGGCGAACGAGCAGTACCCGGCGCCGCCGGTGAAATTCGAGCTGTGCGGCTGAAAGACAAGGATTCCCGTATCCGTCACGTTAACCGCAGTGGCGCACTCGCCGTTCTCATCAAAGCTGCGGACGTACTTCAACAGCATCACTTGCGAGCTGCTCGCCAAAGAGAGCTTGGAGATGTTCCAAGTTCCCACGATATTCCCGCCGCAAGCATTGAAAGTGACGGGCGGGTCGCCGGCGTTAACCGCGGTCGGCGCCGCCACAGGCGCCGGACTGTCCGGTGCCTTAGTCGGCAACGGCGAAACGGCGATCGTGCCTGGCCCGCTGGCCCGCACGGCGGTAATGACCGTATAAAGGCCACTGCCTTCCGATTCGACGAACTTCATCGTGTCGCCATCGACGCAATAATCGACAAGGTCGATCGATGTCCATTTCTGTACATCGCACGGGAACGAGCTGCATGCCGAGGTCGTCAAAGTTGACGCATACGTATTTTCATTGGCCGCGGTATACAGAACATCCCTCGCCGCCATAAAAACTCCGGATGATGTGGATGAATTGGGACCGCTGTCGGACGGTTCATCCTTGAAGCAGGTGCACACGCCATCGGCGCCGACCGCTCCGCAACCGGCTTGCTGTGAACAGCTCTGGCCTTGATTACGGAGACAACTATCGTTGAACTTGGATTCCAGTCTGGCTGCGGTCCTATTCTTGGTCGCATACGTGCCGTCGGCTTGGAATTCGATGGTCCCGTCCACGACCAAGCGAATATCAGTCAGGCACTTGTCGGAGCCGCTCAAAACGCCGCCATCGGTCTGGCTTTGCGCCGCCATCTCCTCGCCTAGGCCGGCGAGACAGAAATTGGTGATGTTCCAGGTTCCGACCGGATTGCCCCCGCACGGTTTGACCGCCGGACAGCTCAAGCCGGACGCGATGATCGATTGGCCGCCGTCCGCAGATGGGCCGGGTGCGGAACCGTCCGGGGCTTTTTTGCCGCCTGACGATCCTCCGCAGGCAGAGAAAACTAGCATTGAGAGAGCCGTGAATTTGCGCATGGTACTACCGAGTCCTTTCTTTACTGTCGTTGGTCTGTTGGTTGATATTGATTGTCAAAAAACCATACCGCCTTATTATCAGATTTTTTGGCTTATGTCAATGGGGTATTGACGCACCTGAATCTAAATCAATAATGACAAAACCGCCCTTTCGGACGGTGTGTGATTTGGTTTCCGGTCCGTCCTACAGATAACCGTACGGCTTGCGCTTGTATGTTGATTTGCCGACGCCTAGGTCACTCAAAATCGCGACTGCAAGCAAAATATATTGCAATAGCCCCCAGTGTCCGCCCCACCAAGTAGCAACAACGCTGTACCAAAGCATGGTTCGCGGCATGAAGAGGAACCCCAGGATCGGCCACCCTTTGGTGTGAAACGCGCCCGAAAACCAGCTAGTGAAGAAATATAGATATATTGAAACAAGCCGCGGTGCAAAGATGCCGATGATAAACGCAATGATCGCCCACATAAATTTAATGCGTCATTCGATGTTCTTATCCAATGATATGCTCTTTTTTTAACCTTTGAAGGCGAAAGACATGAGCACGATCGTCAAAGCATTGAGAACCACTAGTGTAATTACCATTTGCGGTTTTGATGCGAGCGGATGCATTAAAATATATACCGTGTAGATTATCGCGACAATCGCCGCACCGATAAAGTTTCCTTTTAACTTATTTTTAGAATGAGGTTAATTAAACACGGTTATTTTTTCCCGTAT
>CAIQCM010000103.1 GCA_903870305.1 uncultured bacterium | reverse complement strand
TGACAATCGACTGCGGTCAAGGTCTCATGTGCGGCCAGGAAAATCTCGTCCGGTTCATCGTCGCCACCGCCATGCTTTTGTTGGGTTTGAGTTTTGCCAAAGAATTCAGCGGCTTGGGCGGATCATTAGCCGGCGCCGCCGCGGCCAAAGGAAAACAGTATGCCGGCGCCGCCGGAAGATGGGCGTCGAAGCGCGCGGCTTTGCCCGCCGCGACCGTTCTTACCGGCGGGGTCGCGGGCGGCGTGGTCGCGGGCGGCATCGCGCTCGCCTCGCGTTCGACCTATGGGCAGCAGCTTGGCAATCGGGTCAGAGGGTTTGCCGGAAAAACAATGGGCGGGGGCAATGCGGTCGGGAATGTCGTCGGGAAAATCCCGATCCTTGGCGGTATTGGCCGCGGCTTGACCGTCTCGGCCGGCAAAAAACGCGAGGAGATGCTCAAAGATGCCCGTGAAAAGACCAAGGGCCTTAACGAAGCGCAACGCGCCGCGCTTTTCACGAGCCGCGTTCAGCCGCAGATAGTGAAAGACGCGATCGCTTTGGATATTGTAAAAGACAGGGCCTACAACAGCGCTCGCGTGGACGATAAAGATCCGGTCAAAGCGGCTAAGGCCAAGGATTTTGAAACGGCGGTGATGATGCTGGATAAGGCCGGCAAGGACGGCGACAAGGATTCGGCCGATAAGATAACGGATATCAAAGCTGTGCGGCCTGACATCGGTGCTCTTCTTTCCGCGGACAAGAACGCCGACGGCAGCGTCAACGAGGAAAAAGTCCTGGCCAAGATCAACGCAAACGGCGCCGATGCCGACATTGAAAAACTCAAGAAGGTCGATTTCGACGCCATGAGCGAACGTCGTCGAAACGAATTCTTTAAAGGGATGCGGCCGGATCTGCTTCATGGATTTTACGAAAAGGGCTCGAGCTCGAAAGAAAAGGGCTATATTGAAGAATATCGCCGCCAGGGTCCGCCTTCGGGACCGCTGCTAACCGGCGAAGACCTGAGGAACGGGATCAGGGGCGGGTCATTGAACATAGAAACGGCGCCGGGCACCGTGCGACAAGCGGACGGCGTCATGCGGCCGTATATCGAACTGGCCCTTGAAACGATCAACGTCGGCAATGCTGCGCAGGTACGGCAATTGCAAGGCAAAGCCGATGCCGACCGGATCCGCAAGGCGATCGAGGACGGTTTGCGCGAGCATGTGGATTTCAACACCGGCGCCGGATTGGAGAATGGGCAAAAAGACAGCGCCATGACCCAAGACAATTTGCGCCACGCCGAAACAGCCGTTATTTTGGGCGGCGATGCGGCCGATCTGTACAAGATAAAGAGCGATGGATCATTTGCCGGAGACGGTGCAAAGGATTCGTTCGGCCGTTCGGTCAGGACGTCGCCGCAACGCATGGACTTCATCATTAACATGAAGGCCAACAACATTAAAGGCGACGTTGCCAAGGCGATCAGCGAAAGTTTGTCGGTTGACGACCTTGACGCGCTTTCGCGCCGCGCGCGCACCGGCGACGAAACGGCAACGGTTGCGCGTATTGTGAAAGACGTCTTCACCCGCGCCGAGGCCGCTTATACCGATCCGGCCAATAAGAATACCGCCGGAGCGAAAGAAGCCAAAGACAGGATAAACAGGATTTCGGCGAATCCGAATTTGAATCAGTTCGTTTAATTTATTATGCCGGACAATGCGGCAAATATTAACGGCCAGAAAATACCGGACGCTATCCGGTCGTTTCTGATGTCTAAAGAGGTGATTGAAAAACGCGTCGCTGTTTTGGATGAGAACGATATCTCACCTTCCGACGCAATTAAACTCGGACGGCTGTTGAACCGCCTGTACCAAAAAGAGATCGGTCTGCCCGGTTTTTTTTCCGAGATCAAGATCTTGGCCAAGAACGACGAGAACGCGGCCAAAAAAATAATGTTGGCTTTATTGCGCGACGAGTTCATCGTTGTTTCCGGTTATCTTGACGGAGTTGAGGCGTTCATCGGTTCCTTGGGCGGCAACCCGGCTGAATTTACGGCCACGAGGATCGTGATTCGCGATGTCACGCCTTCCGATCTTGTTGCCGAACTTCTCCATGAGCATCCCGTTAATGTGCCGGCGCACCTGGAACACCGCTTGCGCGAAATACTGGAGTCACGGGTGAGGGGTGTAAGAAAAGACGACGAGACGGTGACGCGATTAACCCGCGCGGAAAAAATCGGGGGAGCGGAGTTGCTGCGCGAGGAAGCGGAAAAAATCGTTGAAGCGCTCGCCGCCAAAGTCGCGAGCGTGAAGATCATGTCGGATAATGAAGCGGCGCCAGCCGTGCTCGCGCCAACCCCGATCATTGTCGAGGCGAAGTCCTCGATTGAGAGCGCTCCTATCATACCAACGACTAACGACCAACGACTAACGACCAAACCAAACGCGTCAAGTTCGACAAAAAGCGGTCATGGTATCATGCCCGAAGATGAACATGAGGTGAATATCATCAGGGAAAAGATCCTGCCGAATGTGCTAACGCCGACGGTCTCGAGCCGCGACGAAGAGATAAAATTGGCGCTCGAGGCGGTCGTGGACGCGACCAATGTTGCGCTCTCCGTGGCAATGCTCGAGCGATACAAGTCGATCGTCGCCTCGCGGCTCAAGGGTGTTCGCGATTCGGTTGAAACGCGCGAATTGCTTATGCGCGAACCGTCTTTGGGGGGAATGGGGTTTTTCGCTTCCGACGTTGAAGCGGCGCTTAACGCGATCGAAAAACAGGTGAAACAGATGAATGGCAAAAGGGAAGAAGCGCTCAAGAAGGAAAAGAACGATTTTGTGAAGCGATCGGTTGATGAGACCTTTAACAAGGACGAATCGCGGAAAAAAGGCGAACTTGAGGAACTCGATCGCATGTACGGCTCGCTTACCGGCAAGTTCAGCAAGACCTCTGCGCCTGTTGCGCCGCCGCCCGTTATTCCGGCGCCGGTTGCGACTTTGCCAAAGGCCTCGGTGCCGGTCGCGGCAAAACCGATTGCCGCCCCGCCGCCATTTGTTCCGGTTACGGTGAAGCCCCCCGCGCCTGCTCCAGTTTCGATCGCGCCACCCGCGTTACCGTTGCCTCCGATCGCGCCGCCTCCCGTAGCCGCCGCACCGTCCACAAAGATGCAAGATGTGAGACCGGCGTTTGTGGCCAGCAACTCACAACCAGCAATCAGTAACTCGTTATCCGCCCGTCTCACCGGTCCGGTGCAAGAGCTCGCCGACCTCACCTTGGTCGATTTCCGCCGCATGAGCGCCGACCCGGTCGAATCCTGCAGAAAATTATCCGACAAGCTCGATATTCTTGAAGAACATTCATACGCTCGGCGGATCGAGGGGATAAAGGCCTGGCAAGGTTCGCCGGTCTATAAGATGTATTTGAGCGTGATCAATGCGGCATTCTCCGGCGGCAAGCCGCTTGGCGAGGCCGTAACCGAGGCCTTGAACGCCGGCCGCGAAACGCTCACCGAACGCGAAGTTCGTGCTATAATGGAATTGAACAAGCAGTTAAAGGCGTAAAGACAGGTAACTCGCAACTCGTAACTATTAACTCGTAACTCGTGTGCCGCAGCAATTCGTTGTCCCACAATTCATCGACGTCGAAGACAAGATCATCGGCCCCATAACGACGAGGCAGTTCTTGATCATTATGGCGACCGCGCTCATTCTTTTTCTGCTTTACAAGATCTTCCGCTTCGTTTATTTCGTGTTGACCGGCTTGCCGGTCGCGGGAGTGGCGGCGACCTTTGCCTTCGGACGCGTGAACGGCGCGCCCTTTCATCTGTTCTTCCTGAACATTCTCCAAACATCAAAACGCCCCAAACGCCGGGTCTGGTACAAAGATGCCAATGACGCCGAACTGCGCGCGCTCCTCGCCGCCGCTCCGGCCGCCGCTCCGGCCGCCGCGCCGGCCAAAGAAGCCGTCTCCACTTCGCGTCTTCAGGAACTGACGCTGGTTGCCAACACCGGCGGCGTCTACAATCCGGAGGATTGGAAGTAATATATGAAACATGAAACACGCAACATGAAACATTTTCCGCTGAAGCGGGACGGAATGTTACATGCTTCATGCTTCATGCTTCATTCATACCATGCCTGAAATGCAATCGCCAAAACTCGCCAAAGCGAAACCGGGACCGTCAACGGTTCGCTTCCTTGATATCGCCGAGATCCGCGACGACACCGTCGTTTTAAAAGACGGCACTCTGCGCGCCGTCGTGCTGGTCTCCTCGATCAACTTCGCGCTCAAGAGCGAGGACGAACAAGAGGCGATCATCTCGGCCTATGTCAGTTTTTTGAATTCGCTCGAGCATCCTATTGAGGTGGTTATTCAATCGCGCAAACTCAACATCGACGCTTACCTGGAGCAGCTTACGCAAAAAGAGCGCGAACAGACGAACGAACTTTTGCGCGCGCAGATCACTGATTATCGCGCTTTCATCAAAGACCTGGTCGAGCTGGGCGAGATCATGAACAAGCGCTTCTACATTGTCGTGCCGTTCGATCCGTTCACGGCCAAGAACAAAAGTTTCTGGTCGCGCTTCCGCGAAATATTGTCCCCCGGGGTGGCAATAAAGCTGCGCGACAAGCAATTCCAAGATCGCAAAGGCGGCCTCGAATTGCGTTTGAACCGCATTATGGGCGGCCTTCAGAGCATGGGGCTATCGGCCGCCACCTTGAACACGCAAACGCTGATCGAACTGTATTATTCGGCGCTTAATCCGTCCGCCGGGGAAACGCAAAAGCTCGCCGACCTCAATAAGCTGCAAGTCGATACATAATCCACTATGGCTTTGTTCGGAAAAAAGAAAAAAATTACGGCCAAAGAGCGTTCCGCCGAGGAACTCGCCAAGATCGGTGAAGAAAAGATCACGCTTGAAGAAGAGCGAGTTTTTCGGAAAGGGGTCGTCAACATCCGCGAGCTTATTGCGCCCGCCTCCTTTGAGGTCAACCCGACCTTCGTGCGCTTGGGCGAACTTTTTTGCCGCACCGTCTTCGTCATCACTTATCCGCGCTACTTGGCCGTCGGCTGGTCGTCGCCCATTATCGGCATGAACCGGTCGCTTGACATTGGCATGTATTTTTATCCCGTTAAGGCCGAGATCATCCTCAAACAGCTGAAGAAAAAAGTCGGTGTGCTGGAGGCGCAGATCATCGGCGACGCCGAAAAGGGCGCGGCGCGCGATCCCTTGCGCGAAACGGCGCTCCGCGACATTGAAAAATTGCGCGACGACCTCACCCAGGGGACGGAGCATTTTTTCCAGTTCGGTTTCTACGTGACTCTTTACGCCCGTTCGCTCGAAGACCTGGACAAGGTGAGCGAGGAGATCGATTCGGCTTTCGGGTCCAAACTCATCTACTCAAAGCGCGCGCTTTATCAGGCCGAACAGGGCTTTAATTCGACGTTGCCTCTCGGGAACGACGAACTGCAGATCTCTTTCAACATGAACAGCTCGCCGATCGCCTCGAGCTTCCCGTTCATTTCCTCCGACCTAACTTCCGACACGGGCGTGCTCTTCGGGATCAATCGCCACAACAATTCACTCGTCATCTTTGATCGCTTCTCGCTCCAAAATGCCAACATGGTCGTTTTTGCCACTTCCGGCGCCGGCAAATCCTATGCGGTCAAGCTCGAGATCTTGCGCTCGCTCATGATGGGCACCGATGTCATCGTGATCGATCCGGAAATGGAATACCAGCATCTTTCGGAGGCCGTCGGCGGCACCTACATTAACATTTCGCTCTCATCCGCCTCCAAATTAAATCCGTTTGATCTGCCGCGGCCGGTGGGCGAGGAGACCTCGACCGAAGACATTATTAGGACCGCGGTCATCACGATAAAGGGCTTGTTGCGGCTCATGCTGGGCTCGGTCACGACCGCCGAGGATTCGATCCTGGACAGGGCACTTATCGAGACCTTTGCCAAAAAAGACATTGTCCCGGGGCTTCTGCCGCAAGACCTCGGCAAATACGAGCCGCCGGTCATGCAGGATTTTCAGGAAGTACTCGAAGGCATGGTCGGCACGGGGGACCTCGTCACGCGGCTCAAAAAATACACCGAGGGCACTTTCGCCGGACTCATTAATTCGCCGTCCACGGTGGACATGAAAAATCAGTTCGTGGTCTTCTCGGTGCGCGACCTCGAGGACGAACTCCGGCCGATCGCCGTCTATTCGATCGTGAATTACATTTGGAACGTGGTGCGCTCCGAACGCAAAAAGCGCATTCTGGTGATCGACGAGGCCTGGTGGCTTATGCAGCGCGAGGATTCGGCCAAATTCATTTTCGCGCTCGTTAAGCGCTGCCGCAAATATTTCTTAGGGGTGACCACGATCACCCAGGACGTGAACGACTTTCTCACCTCGCCCTACGGCCAGGCGATCGTCAACAACTCATCGATCCAATTGCTTCTTAAGCAATCGCCGTCGTCGGCCGACCTTATTCAAAAGACCTTCCTGCTCACCCAGAGCGAAAAATATCTGCTTCTTGAAAGCGGCGTGGGGGAGGGGATCTTCTTCGCCGGCTCAAAGCACGTCGCGATCAAAGTGATCGCCTCATACACCGAGGACCAACTTATTACGACCGACCCCAAACAGCTTATGGAGATCGAACAAGCGAAAAAAGAATTTGACGAACAACTGGCCGGTGAGGCCAACGCGCAACTATGAGCCGAGGAACCAAGATCATAATGTTGATAATCGGTGGCGTTATCGTCATCGGTCTTATTGTATATTTCATCATCGTGCCGGTCTTTATGACGGCTACGCCGCCTCCTACGAAAGTGAAGGTGAATAATAATTTAAATTCTTCCTTACCAATAACCAATAACCATCCACCAGTAACCAATACCCCGCCGCCGCCCGCCGAGGCCGCGCCGGAGTCCAAGGAAGCAAGCGCGGCGCAAACCATCGCCCGAACTTTCGCCGAACGCTTTGCCACTTACTCGAACCAGAACGGTTTGGCCAACCTAAACGACCTTCAGGCAATCTCAACCCCGGCGGTGTGGAGCTACATTCAAGGCGGCTATCGCGCCGGACTTGTTAAGTCCATGCCCGGATCGGGTTCATACTATGCGGTCTCGGCGACGGCGTTGAGCGTCAAGATCGTTCCGGTAAGCGATACCGAGGTTAGCGCTACGGTTCCCATGCAGCTCGTCGAGTCCGGATCGTCATCCAAGGTGAGCTATGCCACGCTGGACTTGAAACTAAAGAAAACGGGCGATGCTTGGCTTGTCTCTTGGGAACAATGGGAGAAGTAGATTTTTGGACGATGGACAATGAACAATGGACAATCTCGAAAATTAAAAGAGCGTTCTTGGACGCTCTTTTTCCGATATTTTGTTTGGGCTGCAAGCGCGAAGGCGTTTGGCTATGTTCCGACTGTCAAAGCGCCATCCGCCCGCTGCCGCTTTTTTTATGCCCCGGCTGCGGCCGAATGAGCCCGGGCGGAACGACCCATTTGCGCTGCGCAAACGCGACGCCGCTTTCGGCGCTCATCTCGCCGTACCATTATGCGTCCCCGGTCATTCGCGGACTAATTAAGGACTATAAGTATCACGGCGCCCACGACATTGAGAAGATCATCACGGGCCTCACGATCTCCGGTGTCGACAAATTGCGCACGCTTTTTCCGCCCGGCGCCCGGGTGGCGGCCATGCCGCTGCACCCGTCGCGCGAACGCGCCCGCGGATTTAACCAAGCCGCCACGATCG
This sequence comes from uncultured bacterium, assembly GCA_903870305.1. GTDB lineage: Bacteria > Patescibacteriota > Patescibacteriia > CAIQCM01 > CAIQCM01 > CAIQCM01. The sequence continues at coordinate 3,270 of CAIQCM010000103.1, read as the reverse complement.
CGGCGGCCGTTTCCCGGGCGCTTCAAATCGAGATCGTTGCCCCGCTTAAGCGCAAGAAGCGCACCGAAGAACAGGCCCGGCTGACGCCCGCCGAGCGGCGCGAGAACTGCCGCCGCGCCTTTACTAGCGCGCCGGTAACCGGCGACATTATTTTGGTCGATGACGTGGTGACCAGCGGCGAAACCATGGCCGCCGCCGCCTCCGCCCTAAAGGCCGCCGGTGCCCGTCGGGTCTTCGCTTTTGCCCTGGCCCACGGCCGCGGCGACCGGCTCAAGATTTGACGCTTAGCGCTTTTTACGGTAGCGTACCCAAGGGTAGTGTCTATAATAATGTTTGGATTAGAAAGCATTTTTGTCATACCGGCGAAAGCCGGTATCCAGCCCACTTGCGTCGCACCTGCTTATTTAGCACGCTGTTGCTTTCTAGCTGGATCCCGTGTCCCGGCACGGGAAGACAGAATTTTGCATTGGCTTAATTTTCAGACACAAGATATTGTAAGGTACCCACCCAAGTAATGATACAGGCACGCGTAGCTCAGCCCGGATAGAGCATCAGCTTGCGGAGCTGGTGGCCACAGGTTCAAATCCTGTCGCGTGCACCATTGAACGACCTTCCTTCAAATTGGAAGGTCGTTCTTCGTTTTCAAAAAAAATAGGGCATGCTTCCACATGCCCCAAGCGTCAAACTGATCCACCGACAACGATCGAGAATTTTTCGGCGAGTCTTCTCATGCGTTCCATGTGATCGTCAACATGTTTGATGGTGATTTTTGGACAGCACCCGCGGATGAAATCTTCCACAAGTTCGTCTGTGTCAATGGCGTCTTGGTTAAGGTACCTATTCCGTACTGATTCGAGATAAGCCACGTCTACAGACAGGCCAAACCCTTCAGCTCGCTTTTTGGCAAACTGGGGATCGGTGAGATATCGGAAGGACATTGACCCTGGAATCGGACAGAGTGGGCCGAAATCAAGAGCTGCAAAGGTTGAGGGATAACGAGACACGATCTCCTCTATGTTTCGGTAGTTTTCATCCATAATCTCGGGCGTGATCCCGAGGTGGGTAACTACGAAACCGGCCGTGATCATGCAACCCTTCTTCACAACCGTCTGAAGCGCATCCATATTTAGCTTCATCAGGTCGCAGCTCTTCCTTCCGACGGGTCGCTTGTTCATCACTTCAAGCGAGATTTTGGATAGTCCGTCAAAGCCGATGTTGAAATGATCGAACCCTAGAACATCGACGAGGGTGTCAATTTTTTCCGGTTGGGCGTCAAATCCCTCTGCCCGTGCGTAGCCAAACATCTTAGGGCGCTCCGAGGGCGACAGATCCTTATGCCATTCTGGTATGGAGTCGGCCATTCCCTTGAGTAGCCCCCACAAGGTAAGCGGTAGTTCATCTGCGGTTATGTAGAAGTAGTTATACCCCTGATCGTAGGCGTTTTTTAGTATCGCCCAAGCGCGGCTGGCTGTTTGTGGCAAAATCACCCTATCGCCCGGAATGATTCCGCAGAAATCGCAGGCATTGATAGGGATGTCGCAAACCCGGCGGCCTGAAAATTTGATACACCCGCGGCCGATGTCCACAACTTGGCTCCTCAACCCCCTGTTTCTCATGAAGCCGTACGTCTTCTGCTGACCCTTCGCGTAGCTCTCGCTGTGCGGAAACAATGTATCCGCCAAAGAATAGTCTACAAGCGGCAGTCGGTTGTACTCGTTTGCGTTTTCGGGATTTCGGATAATTGCACCCTGTACATCGCGGTAGACAAGTCCATGATACGAACCTAGCGGTCTCATACGTCCAGAAACGATATCCGAGACCATGTCAGTGAATCCCTCCACGACGTCGTTGCCATAGAATCCGTAGGTGATGTTCGGCTGGTTGCTCATAACGCTCTCGTGGAGGGCGGAAAAGTGATCATTGCCGAAGATTGTCACAATTTGCGGGTTCAGGGCTTTGGCGAGATTCGTCAAAGTGACAGACGATCCGTAGTTCGGGGTAAGGACGCTGAAGCAAATCACGGAGATCGACTGGGCGTTTTCCTCAATGTATGTCTGTATGAATGGGTTTCCGTATACGGTGCCGTCAAGATACCCTATCTCGACGCCTTGCTGGACCGCCCCCTTGAGAGAACTCATCAGGGTTAAAAGCCCTAGATGGGGGTAGATAGTTGTATTAGAACTCGAAGCATGTCGAGAGTTGTTGGCTGCAGTTACAAACAATACCTTCATGTGAAATCTCCTTGTCAATAGGCGTTTTGTTTTGTTTATGGTTTGGTTCGTTGCGGTATTTTTTTCTATTTAGGTTGTTAAGTAGCGGTCGACTTTACATAGTAAGTATATTTACGCAATAAGTCAATACAGAGACGGCGTTGCACTAGAATGCTCGATACTTGCTTTATTTAGCTTTTTTCGGTACGATAAATACCATCAAAAGGATAATCTAATGGTTTTTATGAGCCGGACAGAAGATATTGAGAAAAAAATTCCAGACAGTCCGGATGAAAAATCACTCGGTTATTCTGCTTTTGATATTGAAAAAGAAGTTTCGTTTTTTTGGGAAAAAGAAAAAGTTTTTAATCAATCGCTTGAGAGATTCTCCCCTAAAGGCGATTATTCTTTTTACGATGGTCCACCTTTTGCAACCGGAACGCCGCACTATGGACATATCGTCGCGAGCACCATAAAAGACGTGATCCCAAGATATAAAACCATGAATGGTTACAGGGTTGAGCGTAAGTGGGGCTGGGATTGTCATGGTCTTCCGATCGAAAATATTGCTGAGAAAGAATTGGGAATAAAAAGAAAAAAAGATATTGAAAAAATGGGTGTAGCGGTATTTAATGAATTATGCCGTTCTAAGGTTTTAAGTTACGTGGAAAGCTGGAAACTGGTAATAAAAAAATTAGGCCGCTGGGTTGACATGGAAAATTGTTATAACACCATGGACTTAAATTATATGGAGTCCGTTTGGTGGGTATTTAAGGAACTTTGGAAAAAAGAATTGATTTATGAGAGTTATAGATCAATGCACATTTGTCCACGTTGCGAAACGACCTTATCACAGACAGAAGTTAGCGAAGGGTACAAGGATGTAAAAGACCTATCGGTAATTGCGAAATTTAAAATAGATCCTAACCAAAAGATCGGTAATTTTGTTGCTGACAATGATACCTATGCCCTGGCTTGGACAACTACGCCATGGACGCTGATCGGTAACGTTGCCTTAGCGGTGAATGAAAATATTGAATACATTGTCGTCAACATGGAC
>CAIQCM010000102.1 GCA_903870305.1 uncultured bacterium | reverse complement strand
TTTTACAAATATAATTATTTTTTCTATGTATACAGCAGAAGAATTGACCCAAAGCGTTTACAATGGTATTAAAGAGCTAGGGGCTTCTGAATCCGAAGCGCGACTCTACACATCCTCGGTGCGGCTCGGCCCCGTCAGTATTTCAAAGCTGGCCGTGGAACTCAAGTGGTCGCGACCCAAGCTTTACACCGCCATTCGTGAGCTTGAACGGCGCGGTTTGGCCGATTTGAAAGATCGACGGAAGTTTTCGCGGTCATTCGTCGTCAGCTCGCCGTCATTGCTCATTGATCGCCTGCGGCTCAAGATGGAATCCGTGAGTAAGACAGAGGATGCAGTGATGGGTATTTTGCCTAATCTGCTGGCCTCTTATCAGCAAGGCGAGAATTTGCCCCTGGTCCGCATGATCGAAGGGCGGCGGAATTTACGCGATTATATCGATCGCATTTACAACGTCGCCAAATATGACATTTCTTTCTTTGGTTGCGGCGCCGAGGTGATCGGCCTAATGAGCCATGCTTTCGAGGTTGTGGCTGAAGAGTTCCGCTCCGGAAAGAAAATCAAAGCTCGGGCCCTGTTGGTCGCCAATCAAGAAAATGCCGCGCTTAAAGAGTTGTACAGCGGTCCCGGCTTGCAGGTGAAATTGCTTCACAAGGACATGACGTTCACATCTTCCTTTCACATATCCGCCCATACCGTCGTCTTTTGGCAAATTGCGACCCCTTTGGCGATCGCCGTCGATGACCAGCATATAACCATGATGATGCAGTCAATCTTTGATAAGCTCTGGGAAAAAGCGTCTTAAGCGCAAAATTAAATAAACGTCGCCACCCATTATGAAGCGAGAATCCGTTATATTCGCCAGGATTTCGATAGCCGTTACAGTGATTGTTGTACTTATCCTTTTTTGTATTAACACACGTGTTCTGGCTGCTGGTGGCGGGGGGGTATCAAGGAATTTTCATCCTGGCGAACAGACATCAGCACCTTCTTGCGTTCCGGGTACTCCCTTTTGCGACGTTGATTCGCCGATAACCGATAATTTCGTTTCCAACTTTTCTGGTTCGGGAAATTTTTCCACGATCGGAACCGGCACCATCACCTCAGCTGGACTCCTCACCGGCTCGAACGGCCTTATTGTGACAACAGGGAATGTGAATCTCATGGGCGGAAACATAGTAGGTGCTTCGCCGTTGGTCTTTGATGGGGCAACATCTGATGCCAACAAAACGACCTTTGCTATCACTGATCCGACTGCGGCACGTACGATCACCTTCCCGAACGCGAGCGGTACGGTCGCGGTTTCGGCCACCGGCCCGATCACCCTTTCCGCGAACGGCGACATCGGCTGTCCCACCTGCGGCACCTCAGCACCCACTTTACAGACCGTATATAACGCCGGGCAAAGCATTAATCTCACTTCCGGAAACCTGACCGTCTTCGGCGCCGGCTCGGTGAACCTCACCCCGACCGGAGCATCGTCGTTCACTTCGGGTGCCGCGCTCAACCTTGATGCTGGTGCCGCGCTCAACCTCGGCGCGACGAACGCGACCAGCGTCTCCATCGGCCGCACCGGCGTCACTACCACCGTGAACGGTCCCTTGTCGGTGACCGGTACCATCGGCGCCTCAAACTTCTCCGGCACCTCCTCCGGCACCAACACCGGCGATCAGACCAATATATCGGGGAACGCCGCCACCGTGACGGGGCTTTCCTTCGTTGCCGGGAAAACCCTAACGGTTAATAATATTTTAACTTTGTCGGGAACCGACTCTTCAACCTTGAACATCGGATCCGGCGGAACCTTGGGCACCAACGCTTATACGAGCACCGCCTTTGCGCCGCTTAATTCGCCAACCTTCACCGGAACCGTCGCCGGAATCACTGCCGCCATGGTTGGCGCCCCATCCGGTTCCGGCACCTCCTCGGGCACCAACACCGGCGATCAGACGACGATCACTGGTAACGCCGGAACAGCCACGGCGCTTGCAACTTCTAGGAATATCAACGGCGTGGGTTTCAATGGCACGGCCGACATCACCGTCGCCGCCGCCGCCGGAACCTTGACCGGCACGGCGCTTAATTCTGGCGTCGTCACTTCATCGCTCACGACCGTCGGTGCGCTTGCCGCCGGCAGCATTGCCTCCGGCTTTGGGACAATCAGCACGGCGAATCCTATAAGTACTACCGGAGCCGGAACATTCGGAAGTTTTGCCAACGGTCAAATAGAAATAAGAAGTTCAGACGGAACGATAGTGTTTTATAAAGCATCAGCCAATACCGACGCCGCAAGAGGCACGGCATTTCAAAATGCGCTCTCGGCCGTTTCTGGCGGCAGCACTATCCTTCTTGGTCCAGGAACATACGACTGCGGAGCAACGCAGTTGACCGTCCCCGCCAACGTCGTAATAAAGGGTTCTGGAAAGAATACAACCATAATTAAGTCGCAATACTCAAACAGTGTGTACCTTCAGACCATCTTGTTGAGTGATGGCGATGTTATTTACGATTTGATGTTCGACATGACCGCTAATGATGGCCTTTTTAGGGCGGTAAGCCCGGCAACATCGAATTCAACTGTCTATTTTTACAACGTCGCGATTCATGGTGGTTCTGATGGCATTTATGTAGCACCATCCGCTTTGACATATGACAATATCCACTGGTATCTATACGACTGCGATCTCTACTCCGCTTTCGATGCCGTTAATATGGGCGCAACCAACTCTTCGGTAGAGTTGCACAACTGCTATGCCAGCGTCTCTTATCATTACGGAGGATGGACGAGCGCCGGCACCCAGCGAGGGGTAGGGTTGGTAGGGGGGACAGATGGTTCAAAATTGTCGATTTACAACAGTAATATTGTCGTATCGAGCGCTGGTAATAACGGCGCCACGACGGCCTCTGCCGTATTCAATCGAGCTAGCACCAATATCGTGCCCGCCTCAATTTTGCTTTACAATACGACCACCTCGGTCAATTCGGGCGTTAAACCCGCGTCTAATCAACATTTTGCCGACCTTTTTTATTTCGCAGCCGGACTCAAACCCATGGTCGTCATCGGCGGGTCGGGTAGTGGATCCAATGGAAGATTTGTTTCCTATTCCGTAGATTTTTATGGTGTTCCTTTATCTACGCCCATCGCCACCGATTTCGTATCTAACGGCGCGTTGACTCAGGGAATGGAGATACCGACGGCTCCGACCGGCACGCCTTCGGCTTCGGGCGGCTCAATACCGGACGGAACTTATTATTATATTATAACCGCCCTGAACGGATCCGGGGAAACCGTTCAAGGTATCGAGTCGAATTCACAAACAGTGAGCGGCGGAAGCGGTAACGGGTCGGTCGCCCTCACGTGGACGGCTGTTCCCGGGGCTTCTTCATACAAAATTTACCGTACAACCGTTTCGATGACGTATACAGACCCTTCGTTGGTCGGTACATCGTCGACAAACTCTTTTACCGATACCGTAGCTTCGCCATCAACCGGCCTACCCCCGAGCATTACCACGGCTTATGTCAATTCCATCAATCCCACCAGCACTTCCTGGATTACGGGAGGCAATGTCGGAATTGGGACGACGACGCCGGGTTCGCTATTGACCTTGGGCACGGCCGGCGCCACCGCCGGTGTCTTTAGCATGGCCGGCGCCACTTCCGGCATGATCACCTTGCAACCGGCCGCCGCCACCACCACCAGCACTTACACCCTTCCAGCCGCTTATCCCACAACAAGCGGCTACGTGCTTGCGAGCGACCTTTCGGGAAACCTTTCTTGGGTTGTCGGCGGCGGTTCGCAGACGCCGTGGACATCAAACATTAACGCTGGCGGCTATAGCATAACCAACCTTGGAGCCAATATCACGGGCGCGGGGGCGTTATATGTTGATTCGGCCGGCGCGCTCTCTCTCGGAACCGCGACCGCAACAGGCGTGTCGATCGGCCGCACCGGTCAGACGACGACTTTAAACGGAAACGTTCTGGCGGCAAACATCGGCAACGGCGCAAGCACGATGAACTTTACCTCAACAACCAGTAGCAGTCCGTCCTTTTATTTCAATGATAATAATGGCGGAGACACTAATGATATTGTGCAAATAACGAACACTGCCGGCTTTACAGGCACCTTATTGACCTTGGCCGGAAACAACGCCAGTGTTGCTGGCGGTGAAGGCGCTCTTTTTTATCTTTCTAATGCCGCGGCTCAAAGTAGCAACTCTGCAGGTATCGTGGGTTCATTAGTGGATTTTAATTCTATGACGGCCTCTTCAACCAAAAGCAACGTAGACGGCTATGTCGTTAATATGCCATCAGTCACAAATAGCAGCGCTACTAACAACGATTTTTACAACGGCTTTTCCATCGAATACACCGCCAACAATACCGTGAACGGCGGCAACGGCAATTCGACCATTGCGACTTCAAGCACCGGCCTCCTCACATGGAACGGCGCGGCCATTAAGATGCCGAACCTCACGCAAAGTTCCACCGGCACGATCACCTCAAGCGGCGTGTATATCAATACCGGCACGATGACGACCGGCGGCACCCAATACGGCTTGAATATCGCTTCGAACGGGACAAGCGTAGGAACGCTCACCGGCGTGAACATCGGCAATACTACCGGCTCCGGGGGAACGCAAAACGCCGTTGCGATTGGTTCCGGCTGGAACAATGGAATATATTTTTCCGGTACTGGCACTAAGATTGATTTCGCTTCGACCTCCGGCAACACCTTCTTGTGGCAGATTCCCGCGAGCGCCGGAGCATGTGCGAACGGCGCGAGCGAAGGCATAAGAATTTTTGAAGGCGGCAATACCACCACCCAGCGCGGCCACATTTGTATAAGTAATTCTAACACGCTTTCTTACTTCGCCAGCGCCTTTAATTCTTCGAACACCGACCTCGCGGAAAATTATTCCACTGATCCGGCCGATGGAATAGAGGCGGGCGACTTGGTCGCCTTGGACGCGAGCGGCAATTTGAAAGTCGTTAAGTCCAATGCCGCCTATGCGCCGATCGTCGGCGTTATTTCTACGAGCCCCGGCCTTCTTATGAGTGGCATCTCGGAGGACGGCAGCGTTAGAGACGTCACCAACCCGCAACCGGTGGCTTTGCGCGGCCGCGTGCCGGTCAAGGTAAACGATGAAAACGGCCCGATTGCCGTTGGCGACTATTTAGCCGCCTCCTCAACTCCGGGCGTCGCGATGAAAGCGACGGAATCGGGCGTGACGGTCGGCCGCGCCTTGGACGCTTTCGCTCCCACGGACGGAACGCATCGTGGCACGATCCGTGTGATGGTTGATGTCGGCTGGCAATTCGATATCGTTTCGGCTAACGACATTGCGCAACTCGTGTCGAACGTTCAAACGGAAACGCCGCGCGATCCCGTTTCGATTATTATGAACCAAATCAGCGACGGAACGCGCTTGTTCGCTGATTTTTTTGCCGCCCGCGTAACCGCGATTCGTGGATACTTTGACGAAACTTTCGCCAATCAAACCTTCGCCAAAAAGTCGCATCAAGATACGCTTTGCGTCGGCGATGCCGCGAACGGCGGTGAGACCTGCATCACCAAGATTCAACTCGATCAATTTCTTCAAAGTCAAGGCGGCGCCTTGAATGCGCCGTCCGCACCGTCGATTCCAGTATTGACGCCGCCCGCTAGTCCAGTAGTAAACGTAAATGCCCAAATCATGCCCGCCGCCTCGACCACGGACACGACGCAAACGACGACTCCGGTCGTGACCGCACCGGCAACGACAACTACTTCCACTGACGCCACGTCGACCGTTCTCCCGACCACTCCTCCACCGCTGACCGAAACGTTGCCTGCTACAATAACTCTTCCAACCGCCGACACTGTAACGGAACCAGCTTCAACCAATCAGCCAGCCGCGACAATAACGCCGTCGCAATGAAAAGATTTTTTCTTCCAATTTTTGCCATTTTGTTGAGCATGATATTCGGTGTCGGTGCCGCCCTAGCTGGCACTGGAACGATTAGCTCTCCCCATAATTTTGCTTGGTCACCGCAAATCGGCTGGGTTGACTTCAGTCAAGCCGGCGTTACGGATACCGGCCTAGTGGGGCAGGCATGGGGAGGCAATTACGGCTGGATAGATTTGAACGGAGTAGGCAATAACGTGTCAGGTTCATTGTCCGGCTACGCTTGGGGAAAAAATGTTGGCTGGATAAATTTCGCTGGCGTCACAATCAATTCCTCCGGTCAATTCACCGGTACGGCTACCGGCAACATCGTTTCGACCATCGATTTTCCTTCAAGCTGTAGTCCTAACTGTGTCCAGACGACTTGGCGACCATCATCACCGCAAACCGGCGGCGGTGGTGGAGGCGGCGGCCCGGCGATCGTCTACATCCCCTCCATCATAATCCAGACGCCGGACGGCGGAGGCAGTTACAATGCCGGTTCGACGATCGGTCTCGACTGGACGTCAGCTAACGGCGCCTTCACCAAATACAAGGTCTCTTATTCAATCGACAGCGGTGCCAGCTGGACAACGATCTCCGACAACGCCGCGGCTGCGTCATTAAGCTGGACGGTTCCCAACAGCCCGACAACGCTCGGGAAGATAAAGATTGAAGGATACGCTTCGAACGGCGGATTGCTCGCCTCGGCGCTCTCTAATGGCACCTTTACGATCATCGGCAATACTGCAGCGGTCAATCCGGAACCAATAACTCCGCCAAAGGCGGATCAGTCCCCGGCTGACAACAACCCGCCAATCCTTCCGCCCCCCGTCGTTGACCCGACCGCGACCGGCGCCTATACGCCCGCCATCGCCATCGTGAGCACCCCCGACATCAATACCGACAAGGGTTTAGCGGCTCCAACCGCCAACAACCAACAACCAACAACCCCAAACTGCGTTTCCGGCACGCTGATTAAAGGGTCGCTCCCGGCCGTTTATTTCTGCGGCGCCGATGGCAAGCGCTACGTCTTCGTGAACAGTTCCATTTTCTTGTCGTGGTATGACGGATTTGGCGGCGTGCAGGTCATTTCCAACGCCGACCTCGCAGAGATACCATTGGGCGGCAACGTCACCTACCGTCCCGGCAAGAAAATGATCAAGATCCAATCGGATCCGCGCGTCTATGTCGTTTCCCGCGGCGGCGTACTCCGCTGGGTGAGCACTGAGGCGATCGCACGGGTTCTTTTTGGCGACCATTGGAACAAACAGATCGATGATGTAAGTGATGCTTTCTTCGTCAATTACCGCATCGGCGATCCGATCGTCCCATGAACCTACGCCCCGCTTTAAGCGGGGCGTTTTGATGTCGCAAGGCGGAGCCATTGACCATCATATTGATAAGTGATAAACAGATACGAAGCGTCTTTGACAATCAATTCAATGAAAGAGGTGTAAGATGAAAAATTACGAATCCTCTTCGTTGGAAGAGGAAGACCCTGGCAATATCGGCGCCGGCGAAGATGAAAACGGCGAGAACGAGAACGATAACGAGATCGAAGCCGATGACGCGACCCCGCCAGACATCGATGAAGAGAAGGATTCTTGCGCGAGCGGCGGCGATGCGGATGCCTTGGACCATTTTTTCCGGCAGCTGAACAAGCCGAAAAACAGACCGATGCCGAAGGAAGTATTTGCCGCTTTGGCGCGGCGACTCGCCGGTTTCAAAAGTTCGGCCATCGAACGCGTCAAAGAAATAGTCGGTTGCCGCATGCTGGAGGATGAAAGCCATGATCGAACAATGTGTCCGTCCTGCTCAAGGTTTGATGCGCTTGCGCGCGAACTGGTTGTTCCCCTCGACCTAAAGGGGTTTTATGAGTTGGGTGCGTGGGCGAATGAGTTGCTGGATTCGGAAAATATGCCCCGTCTCTTTCGCTTTTTCGGCCTTCGCGAGGCGGAGCGGATCATGAGCGATATGTGCCGCGCCAATTTTCAGCTGGTGGCGAGCATTGCCAAACGGAGCCATTGGCGGTGGAAAGGGATACCGCTTATCGAGCTGATCCAAGAAGGGAACAGAGGGTTGGTCCTTGCGGTCATTCGTTTTGACCCGGGAAAGGGATTCCAGTTCTCGACCTTTGCTTCGTGGTGGATATGGCAATACATCATGCGCGAGCCCCACGACTACGGACGGCCGATCCGCATTCCGATCCATGCGGCGGAATTCTTCGGGAGAATTTGCAGGATTGCCGCTCAAGACGACATTGATCTGCAGGCCGCCGGCGATGAAGACATTCGCCGGATCGCCGTTCAAATGGCTTCAAGCCAAAAAAAGATCGTAGCGACCGAAAAAATAATACGAAAAACACTCGTGACAATAACGACGGCTCAAAGCGTATCGTCTCTCGACAGAAAAATAAATCGTGAAGAGGGGGGCTCGTCCATTCTTGAACTGACGGCTGATGCCACGATCCCCGCGCCGAACGCTTCCTTCGAAGAAAGGGAAAACAGCGATTGGCTGATGAGAACGGTTGCGAAAACGCTTGGGCCAAGAGATTGGTACGTGCTCAGCAAGCGTTTGGGGTTGGAGGATGGCGCGAAAAGGCAAACCCTCAAACAAATCGCCGAAACCCTGTGCTTGTCGCGCGAACGGGTACGCCAGATCGAAACGTCGGCGCTTAACAAATTGCGCCGCGTAATTGGGGAAGGAAAGTTGATCGATCTTTAGTCGGCCTTGGATCTCATGTCCAAGGCCGTTTTATTATAAAAAGAGACCCCGTCGAATAACGGGGTCGGTCGAAGGAACGGCGGTCGCTACCCTCGCACTTTCAGGTACAGCATCATCGTGTAGATAACGACGAGGGCTTGGTCGCGCGTGAGGTCTGCATGTATTTCCGCGCCAAAGACCTTTTCAAGCAGGTCGCGCATCGGTTGAATGGGCCGTTCGATCGTTGTGCTGGCGGCAAACCTATTTTTTCCAACCCGAGAAGCGAGTATGATCACGGGGGTTTGCCGGTCGCCCAAACCATGCCAGAGCGCGATCGATTCGACCCCGTCACTCTTTCCCGCCCCTTCAATCTTCAGATAGAATCCGGTCGTGCTTTTTTCGAGAACCGATGTCGGGAACCCCATTGCCACCCTAAGATCGGCGGCGAAGGTTGCGAGTCGAACGGGGAGCTGTTCTCTGTTTACTTTTTTTCTGCTCAAGATCCACCTCTTTCGTTGTTTTGGAAGTTCGTTTTTTGATGATGTACAGGATCATAACTTACACCCCGGACGGGAAAAGTCAACTATCGGTTTGCGCCTTTTTTATGGTAGTATTCATGTATGAAATACACCGCCGGCGAGATAAAAAGAGCGATCATCGCCAACACCAGGGCCGGCTCGCAACGCGCCGGCGCTATGGCGATCGCCGCTAAGTACGCCAAGGTGAGCAAATACACGCCCGCGACCTCAAACAGAGCCGTGCGAGAAAGCGTGGTCGCGAGCATCTTCGGAGAAATGGAAGCTAAGGAAACGATGAAGACAACCGTTCTCGGCCGGCCGGTTCGCGGAATGACCAAAAAGGGTTTGGCGAAAGCGGAGATCGCGAGCATTGAAGATCATGCGGCAACGCCGACGGCATCGGAAGTGCGTGCGGCGCGCTTGGCCGAAAAGCAAACGGCGCTCAAAGAAGCCGGTCTTAAGTTCGAAGAAAAAGCGCCGACCTCCAAAACCGAGCTTCATGTAAAGAACATGGCGCGCGCGCTTGACTTCGCCGGCGTCAAAGCGCTTGACGCCGCATCCGAGGGAAACGCGAACGATACGGAGGCCGCGTCTAATGGGGCCCGAAAAGTTCAAAAGATCGAGCTGACGCCGAATATCACAATACCGCGCCAGGTCGCGCCCAAAAAACTCGCCGTTGCCGTCGATCCGTTCGGCGAAGACGATGAAAAATGAATTAAAATCCTATGCCGCACCAATATCAAGCCACCATCGATCTCATTAAAACCGTCATTCATCGTTTGCCGGGCGTTTTTCCGCAGGAGCGGCATCAGCAGATGGAGAATGCCATCGCCGCGCTCGAGCGCGATCCCAACGCCACGCTTGAGGCGATTGAAGCCGAGCTTATCGAATTTGGATACGAGCTGTGGCCGTATTGCGAGGCCTACGAACAGTTTTATAAAATATTTGGCGAGTCACGCGAGCGCGAAGCTATGCGGCAAAAACTTTCCGAACCGGCGCGGCTCACGCTCGATAAGTTCGTCGCGGGGGGAGGGAACATTGAATCGGTGCGCGACGGCTCGAAGTTTGAGCAGTTCTTCGATGCCGATGTGAAGCGGGAGATCGTCGCCGCCGAACTTGACGCCCACGACGGCGTGCATGAAGAGATGGAAAAAATGATCGCGCTCGAGCGCCGGAACGACTTCGCACTCATCCTCTCGGACCAAAAGGATAAACAGCACGCCCTTAGGGCGAAGATCGACGAGCTTGCCGCGCTCGCCGCGCGCTCGCCGTCGTCGCGCTCCGAGATCCTCGACAAGGTCAAAATGTTCCGCCAGGGCTTTGCTTACGCCGAACGCCTACCGTCGCTCGACGACATAAGCCACGAGATCCAATATTATATTGATATCATGGATGATCAGACCCTTTAAGAGAGGGGGTTTATCCATTGCCAGCGGAAGCCGGTCGTGTTAAATTGATACCTCGAAATCGGGAGAATTTTTATATTATGAGCGCATCGATCCAATTCATCTGGCATGGAGTTTCGTGCTTCTCGATCGAAGCCAAGAACGGCGATGCCGTCGCCAATTTGGTGACTGATCCTTTTGGCATTGAGTCGGGATTGAAAGTTCCGCGAAATCTTGCCGCCGATGTGGTCGCGGTCTCGCGCGACCTTCCGGCTTACAACAATATTGACGCGGTCAAAGCCGCGGGCGAGAAAAAGCTTTTTATCGTCAAAAACCCCGGCGAATACGAAGTGGGCGGGCTCTTCGTCTACGGCATCGACGCGCCGGGCGGCGGCGTTCTGTACCGTTTCGAGGTCGGGGACCTCAGCGTGGCTCACCTTGGCGGCCTTGCCGCCGGGCTCGACGACGCCGCACGCGAGCTTCTTGAGGACATCGACGTTCTTCTTGTTCCGGTCGGCGGTGAGACGGTCTTGAATGCGAAACAGGCGGTGGAAATAGTGACGGCGCTTTCGCCGCGCATCGTGATCCCCATGCATTACGCCCTTCCCGGCTCAAAACAAAAACATGATCCGGTTGAAAAGTTCTTAAAAGAGATGGGGGCGGGGAGTCCCGAACGCGTCGCTAAATGGAAGGCCGTTAAAAAGGATCTGCCCGCGGAAGAGACCAAGGTTGTTATCCTAGAGAACGATTAAATTATGAAGAACCATGTTTGGGGCTACGTGATCGGGATCATGATCTTCGCGATGGTCGTCGGCATTTGGGTTTGGCAGCTGCCCAACATCATCGCGCACGCTTCGCGCGGCGAAGACAAAGGTATCGCCGGTCTCATCTCGGGCTTTGGCGGCGCAAAAACCGCCGTTAATTCCGGACTTGCAAAAGCCCAGGTACAGCTTGATCTAAATTTGAAGAACGTCGGCAAAACGATGGCCGCCCAGGAGGCGCAAGCGGCGGTCGTGCAAAATCTTAAAAACAAGATCACCGCCGGCACGGCGGCCGTCAAATAACATGTCAGAAAAACACCCCAAAGAATTCGCCATCGGACACATTGAGTCGCGGCCCATTGTCGCCGAAATGCAGGAGTCGTACCTCGACTATGCCATGTCGGTCATCGTGGCGCGCGCTCTTCCGGACGTCCGTGACGGCATGAAGCCGGTGCATCGCCGCATTCTTTATGCAATGTGGTCGGTGGGGCTTAAAGCGAGCGGCAAGTTCAGGAAGTCCGCCACCGTGGTCGGCGAAGTGCTTGGCAAATACCACCCGCACGGCGACTCGGCCGTCTACGAATCAATGGTCCGCATGGCGCAGGATTTTTCCATGCGCTATCCGCTCGTCACCGGCCAAGGCAACTTCGGCTCGATGGACGGCGACGGCGCGGCGGCCATGCGTTACACTGAGGCCAAGCTTTCGCCCATTGCCGAAGAATTGCTTTTCGACATCGACAAAGACACCATTCCTTTTACGCCCAACTTTGACGGCTCGCACCAAGAGCCGGTCGTGCTCCCGGGCAAACTTCCCAACCTGCTCTTGAACGGCACCGTCGGCATTGCGGTGGGCATGGCCACCAATATTCCGCCGCACAATCTTACCGAGGTCGCGAACGCGATCATTAAGGTTATCGACGAGCCCGACTGCTCGGTGGAGGACCTCACCACGGTCATCACCGGCCCGGATTTCCCGACCGGCGGCATTATTTACAACAAGAAAGATATTTTGGCGACCTATGTGACCGGCCGCGGCCCGATTGTCATGCGGGCAAAAACCGAGATCGTTGAAGAAAGTAATGGCGCTTTCAGGATCATCGTAAACGAAGTGCCGTATCAGGTTAACAAGGCGACGCTCTTGGAGAAGATCGCGGATCTGGTCAGGGACAAAAAAATTGACGGCATCCGCGACATCCGCGACGAATCTAACAAAGACGGCGTGCGGGTGGTCATCGAACTCAAAAAGGACGCCTACCCCAAGAAGGTGTTGAACCGCCTGTTCCAGCTCACCCAGCTTCAGGAGACCTTTCACGTGAACATGCTGTCGCTCGTGGACGGCATTCAGCCGCGCGTGCTTAATTTGAAGACCTTGCTCGACGAATATGTGAAGCATCGCCAGGTAATCGTCAGAAAGCGCACGGAGTTTGACCTTAAGAAGGCCAAGGATCGCGCTCATATTTTGGAAGGGCTCTCGATCGCCATTTTGCACATCGACAAAGTGATTGCGACGATCAAAAAGTCGGCTGATAAGGACGAGGCCAAGATAAACCTCATGAAGTCGTTCAAGCTCACCGATCCGCAGACGGTGGCCATTTTGGAAATGCGCCTGCAGCAGCTTGCGAACCTCGAGCGCTTGCGGGTGGAGACCGAGCTCGCGGAAAAAATAAAGATAATAAAAGAATTGACCGCCATTCTCGCTTCGCCCAAGCGCATTTTAACCGTTGTCCGCGACGAGGTCGTCGCCCTTCGGGAAAAATACGGCGACGAACGGCGCACGCAGGTCGTCGCCCACGGCGTAAAAGAATTCTCCATGGAAGACGTCATTCCCGATGAATCAACGATGGTCATCATCACCGCCGACGGTTATGTAAAGCGCATTCCGCCCGACACTTTCCACGCGCAAGGCCGCGGCGGCAAAGGCGTGATCGGCGTCGCCACCAAAGACGATGACATGGTTGAACAATTGTTCGTCACCTCAACCCATGCCGACGTGCTGTTCTTCACTTCCCGCGGCCGCGCCTTCCAGCTTAAGGCCTATGACATTCCGGCGGCCTCGCGCACGGCTAAGGGTCAGGCGCTCGTGAACTTCCTTCAACTCGCTCCCGGCGAAAAGGTGACGGCCATTTTGCCGGTCTCCGACATGCCGGACGCCAAGTACTTGATCATGGTGACCCGCGAGGGTGTGATTAAAAAGACCGAGATCGCGGAATTCGCCGCGGTGCGCCGCAGCGGCCTCATCGCCATCAAACTGCGCGAACAGGATTCGCTCGAATACGTCCGCCCATCGTGCGGCAAGGATGAGATCGCGATCGTGACGGCGAAAGGCATGTCTATCCGCTTTGAAGAAAAGGACGTTCGTCCCATGGGCCGCACCGCTTCCGGCGTGCGCGGGATCAATTTGCGCCGCGGCGACGCGGTCGTCGGCATGGACGTGGTTTCGCAAGAAGAAGTTAAAAAGGGAATACTGGAGCTCATGGTCGTCATGGCCAACGGCTTTGGCAAGCGCACCAACCTTAAAGAATATCGTTTGCAAGGCCGAGGAGGCACCGGAATAAAGACCGCCGAAGTGACGGCAAAAACCGGCGAGGTCGTTACCGGCTTCGTGGTTTCGGCTCACGACGAGCGCGACATCGTCGCCATTTCCGGCCACGGTCAGGTCATCCGCCTTTCGCTTAAAGAAATTCGGGTGATCGGCCGCGCCACCCAAGGCGTGCGCATCATGCGCTTTAAGGAAGAAAAAGACACACTCTCGTCGGTCACCATCGTTTGATTGGACAATCACCCCAAGCAATTGGGGCTGTTTCGGTGATTTAAAAATGCGTGCCAAAAGACGTGTTTTTTATAAAATCGCGGCGTTTATGGATTTTGTCGGGCCAAACGCTTGCCAGAACCAAGGATATCGTGTAAAAGGGGATATATAGCTTTACAAAACCGCAGAAATGCGGTATTATAGTTAACTAAACCTATGGGATTACCAGGCCATCGCCGAACATCTTCTCACAAACGCCGCCGCGCGGCGCATTTTGCGCTTACTCCGGCCCAGCTTACCAAGTGCCCGAAGTGCGCCAAACCGGTGCGTCCGCACACGGCCTGCGCCTTTTGCGGCACCTATCAGGGTCGTCAAGTGACCAAAGCCAAGGCGGTCAAAAAGACCGCTAAGTAAATTTGGTCATCGGCGAATTCGACATTCGACATTCGACATTAGTCATTCGCTCTTTCGTCTATGTCTAATCGACATCTCGGCCGCACAATCGCCATGCAGGCGCTTTATCAATATGACTTCCGGAAAAATTCTCCGGAGGCCTTGCCTGAAATTATCAGTCATAGCATTAGCGAGTTTGCGCCCACCTACGATGACCAAGGGTTTATCAAGGAGCTGATCGACGGCGTGCTGTCGCGCCAAGCGGAGATTGACGGGATCATCACGCACTACGCGCCTGAGTGGCCTATTGAACAGATCACGGTCGTTGACCGCAATATTTTGCGCATTGGCGTCTATGAGCTTAAGTGGGTCGCAAACATTCCTTCGAAGGTGGCGATCAACGAAGCGATCGAGCTGGCCAAGACCTTCGGCGGAGAGTCCTCCGGCCGTTTTGTGAACGGAGTCCTCGGCGCGATCTTCAAGGATATGGTCGCCGCCGGCGAATTGAAAGAAATTGACAAGTCGGTGCCAAAGAAAAAAGAAGATGTGCCGGTTATCGCTGATGAGGCACCGGTACAAACACCAACTGAATAATTTCTTAACATTTTTTGAATGTCTAATGTCTAATGACTAATGACTAATTCGCCGACGCCTTGCGTTGGTAATTCGACATTAGACATTCGATATTCGACATTCGGTGCGTCCGTATGTCATCAGAAGAAAAAGATTTTTCCGGGCTGGAAGAAAAGCTCGGCGTTAAATTCAAAAACATCGATCTCTTGAATCAAGCGATGGTACATCGATCGTACCTGAACGAGCATCCGGACTTCCGCCTCGGGCACAATGAGCGGTTGGAGTTTTTGGGCGATGCCGTCCTCGAACTTGTTGTAACCGAGCATCTTCACAATAATTATCCCAACCCGGAGGGCGACATGACCAACTGGCGCGCGGCGCTGGTCAACGCCAATACGCTCTCGGCCATTTGCAAGGACATGGGCGCCGAGGATTATCTTTTTCTTTCGCGCGGCGAGAGCAAGGATACCGGCACCAAAGCGCGGCAATATATTTTGGCGAACGCTTTTGAATCGATCATCGGCGCGATCTACTTGGACGGGGGATATGATGTGTCCAAGAAATTCATCACCGAGCGCGTCTTGGTCAAACTGCCATATATTTTGGAACACAAGCTTTACTTGGACCCCAAGAGCCGTTTTCAAGAAGCGGCGCAGGAAGTCGCCGGCGTTACACCCACCTACCGGGTTGTCGATGAAAAAGGACCGGACCACAACAAGTGGTTTAAGATCGGCGTGTACCTAAACGACGAGCTGGTCGCCGAAGGCGAGGGCAGCTCAAAACAAGAAGCCCAGGTTCAGGCGGCCGAGAACGGGATCAAGGCAAAGGGGTGGTAATTATTTGGCATGTGGCATGTGGCTTGTGGCAAATGGCAGTGTCCCGCTTTTAGCGGGACATTTTGATTTTCATGAACTTCGGGTATAATTAATGGGAACTATGATCGACCTTCAGACCATCCTCAAAGTCGCGCTCGACAACAAGGCCTCCGACCTGCACCTCGTCGTCGGCTTGCCGCCTGTTCTGCGCATCGACGGAATACTGATCAGGAC
>CAIQCM010000101.1 GCA_903870305.1 uncultured bacterium | reverse complement strand
GACATCAACCCTTTTGCGAGCGAAAATACCAAACTTAATGCTGACAATCTTGATATTGGAGAACGTGTTGATGTTTCGGTGGGTGATGTCCTCGACGGGGTGGCCTTGAATAATAAATTCGATACAATTTTTTGGGCCTTGCCGTTCGGTTTTCTGGATCCCGGGTCGAATATTACTCTAGAGGAAATGCAGGTTTTTGATCCGGGTTATCGTTCGATAAGAAAATTTTTTGCAACCGCCAAAAACCATCTTAAAGACGGCGGACGGCTGCTTATTGGTTTTTCTTCCGATTTAGGCGATTCTGATCTGTTAGAAGATATCGCTGCTCAGGCCGGCATTAAATTGGAGGTCGTCGCCGAAAAAGAAATACAAGAAAAAGATAAGGTTAATTTTGAACTTATTCGCGGGACGTACGTTAGCGGTTAAGGTTGTTGTTTGAAACGGTTTAATGCATACTGGTTTATTATTGCTGGCGATATGAAACTTACAAGTTCGACATTTAAAGACGGGGGAGTGATTCTTGGGAAATATTCTCGCGATCAGGCGAATATTAATCCGCCGCTTGCATGGGCAAATGTTCCAGCGGGAACAAAGTCGTTTGCCATTATTATGGAAGACCCCGATGTTCCGCGGGCCGCCGGCGTTTCGGTTTGGGATCACTGGGTCGTTTTTAATATTCCGTTAGCGATAACCCAAATTCCCGAGGGTTGGAAAGTTGTCGGCGTTAAAGGCGCGGGGACGCGCGGCGAATTGGAATACGCCGGCCCCCGCCCGCCCGACCGGGAACACCGCTACATTTTCACCGTTTACGCGCTCGACGCCATGCTGTCGTTGCCCGCGGCCGCCAACAAGCCCGCCGTCCTTTCCGCCATGAAAACCCACATCCTCGACAAAGCCATCCTCGTCGGCCGCTTTTAGCCTTTTAAAAACGCGTAACCGGAATCCCCAATGACCTAGGCGAAATCGAGCTCAGCTCGACGAAACTTACGCTCTTGGTCCCGTTTAAGATTAAAACCAAAATATTTGCATGTTTCAAAATCGATGCGGCCGCATCAAAAGTGAAACCGGTGTTTTAACGATAACAAGAGTAGTCAGACCCCTTTATTTATTCATATTGACGGATTTAGGCGACGGATCTACTATGCCTATAGTAAGGAGGATACAATGAGTTCATCCAATTCATCCAAAAGTCCCGGCAGTACAGCCAACCGCGGTCTTGGAAACTTCAGAGAGGATCTGACCACCGAGAACCACGACGTCGAACCGATAGACGTTGATCATCGTAAGGCCGCAGAAACAGCTTACGATCAAGAAACTGAAACATTGGACGACTAAGACCGGTCCGCCACCGTTCGACCGCCGTCGACATAAACCGGGATCCCCAGCGGGTCCCGGCCATTTTTTAATATGAGCTTTCTCAAAAACTTATTGATGATTGAAATAAAAAGACGGCTCGTTCTGCTGGGGAGAACGAGCCGTTAGGCGGCCAAGGCGTCGAGGTATCGAATTTTGACCTCGCCGAGCAACGTTTTTTGGAACGGGCCGTAGCTGGCCTGTGCGTACAGTTTTTTGCCAGCCATGACTGGCGGCAACCAAATGCGATCGGCCAGCATCATTTCATCGAGTGGTGGGTTTTGTCGCGCAAACCATCGCGGATCGGACCATTCCTTGGTCGCTTGGAATTCGCCGTCCCAGCGATGGAGCAGGTAGATATGGACGCGGCAGACGAAAATGCCGCCATCGGACATGTGGTTTGTGAAATCAATCACTGCCACTTTTTCATAGTCGCGCGCGCGAGTGCGGACG
Source organism: uncultured bacterium (assembly GCA_903870305.1). Classification (GTDB taxonomy): domain Bacteria; phylum Patescibacteriota; class Patescibacteriia; order CAIQCM01; family CAIQCM01; genus CAIQCM01. The sequence continues at coordinate 1,186 of CAIQCM010000101.1, read as the reverse complement.
AGGCCTTCCTCACCGACCTCGCGCACGATGCACTCAAGCGCGGTTTCGCCGAACTCAATTCCGCCGCCCAAGCCGTTCCTACAGTCCGCGCCGATCTTTTCCTTCTTGACGCCCAAGAGAACGTGCGTGTTGGTGACGGGAAAACACAGCGTGGCATGCAGTAACACTTTTTCTTCCTGCATAGGATGCCTCCTTATTTTTTGTTATTTGAAAGGGCTTGTTTGTTGATTATAAACTTAGTCCTTTTCCTCCGTTTTGGCAACTCGCGTGGCGGGAGTACAATATAGTTGATCGCGTATAAGCGATAAAAATGCCGATTATATGAAAAAAACATTATTGATCATCGTTTTGACGGTAGTAGTTGCGGCCACGGTCGTCTTACTCTCAAAAGGGTTTTTGGCTCCCGGAGAGCAAAAACAAACCAATCTTAACGGAAATACCAACGTATCTGTTTCCACCGGGAAGGTTTTGGATTTAAGCAATACAAATTTGAACCAGATCCCTGCCTATGTTTTTGACAGGACCTCTCTGGAAGAGTTGAATGTCTCGCACAACAAACTGACCGGCGCGATCCAGTCGCAGATCGGCCAGCTGGTAAATTTAAAGATATTGAACGCCAGTGACAACCAAATGACCGGCGTGCCGGCGGAAGTGGGGCGGCTGCAGAACTTGGAGGTGCTTGATCTTTCGAACAACCAGTTGACCGGTTTGCCGAACGAGTTGGGCAATTTAAAAAATTTAAAAACGTTAAACTTGTCCGGCAATAATTATTCCGTTCAGGATCTTGACGGTATCCGCGCCAAACTGCCGTCGACGGTAAATATAATTCTATAGTGAGGCGCGGTCGGTTTGACACCAAAGAACGAAGGGTACATAACCCTTCGTTTTTTGTATGTTTTGCGATACAATGACTTCGGTAATAACTAACAACTAAGAACTAAATTCCAAGGAAGGTGTTATGTTTTTTTGGTTTTCAGCGGCGGCGATAATGTCGCTCGGTTTTACGGCCTTGGTGCGCGCCGTTGCTTTGCGTTACGGCATCGTCGATCGACCGAGCGAACGACCCGGCAAGATCCATACGGTGCCCGTGCCGCTTCTCGGGGGAGTGGGAATTTTTTTAAGTTTCTCGGTTTGTCTCATTGTTGCCGCGCTTACGACCGGGCGCGTTATTGGGGCGATCACTTGG
>CAIQCM010000100.1 GCA_903870305.1 uncultured bacterium | reverse complement strand
GAAGCATGAACCTGGGGGCACGCCACATTAAACCCCCGCCTCGGCGGGGTTTTACTGTTGGGTCTACCGCTTATGTTTTCTTGGCTGCGGGCGGCGGCGCGTTTTCTGCGGGAGTGTTGGTATTAGTCGACGCGCCAATGTTAATAGGCGCCACATTGATGATCATGTTGCTCGAGGGCCGATACAAAACCGCTTCTTTGGCGGTCGAATATATAAGCACTTGGTCGTCTTTTTGCGCTTTATCAAAAAATGGCTGATTCTTTAGTGCGGAGGGATCGGAAACCGACGCCAGCGTCGGCGTTTCCCCTTGAGGAAGCAAAATAAGTTTTGAAACCCTAGAAACGGCCTCGGCGACCTGGGAGCCCGCCGTACCTTGGGCGGCCTTTTTCAATTGAACGTTTTGCAGATAAAAATATACTCCCGCGCCGGTAATAGCGGCGAACACCACAAGGATCAAGACCGTCAGCGTTAAAGTTTTAATTATTTTTTTCTTCGAAACCGGCGCAATGGTGACTGGTTTTTCTATCCTTTCATTGTTAAGCATAAGGGTTGGTAATTGTCTTAAAACCGATGCGATAATCGCTTTAGGGTAATTTTACCCTACAATTTTCTTATTAACAAATCAGGCGAAGGTGTGAAGTCGTGCCGCCGGGTCGAGTCGGCTTGCACCGCACCGAACTTTGTTCTGGTGCGTGGCTTGCCCGATATCGACGCATTTTTAGTTCCGCCGACCGCCCCGATGGTCTTTGGAACTTTTGCGTTGATACCGGGTCGTATGCCCCGGTATCAACGCACTTTTTGTTCTCCCAACCGCCCCGATGGTTGGAAAAACTTGTGCATCGATACCGAGGATCGCTCGACCCGACGGCATATGATCGGCTCATGCCTTCACCGCCCCGATGGTGTTGGCATGAACCGTGCGGAGTTCTGATCGAACAGGGTTATAAGGCCTTTTCGATCAGTTCCGCTCGCCCCGCACCCAACGTGGTGCGGTGGCGTGTTGTGTGGCCGAAGGCAAAACGCCTTTTGGCCGAAAGAACCGTAAACCGGCACTGAGCTCTTCCGCGTCATGATCTTGCTAAAGGATCATGAGTTCATCCTTCCTTCCGTCGCATCCCCGCCCCCCACATTCTTTTTTGTTTTAAGAATGTGGTGGGTGGAGATGCGAGTTAAGGGGTGGTGGCTTGCTCCGCACCGAGCGTCTGCTCCGGTGCCGGGGTAGTTGAAGTTGTTATTGGCGCGGCGGTCGTGTCAGGCGCGGCGGTTGTTGCAGTGGGGGTTGAAATATCGGGAGAAGCGGTCGCGGCGGTTGGGATTGAAGTGTCGGTGGTCGGTTCGGTTGCAACCGGTTGCGTTGCCGCTGGCGTTTGATCGACGGGAGGGGTGGGGGCGGGTTCGTTTGCGACCGGCGCGGGCGTGTTCGTGTCAGGCGTTGTTGGTGCGGGGACGGGCGGCGGCGCGACCGTTGTTTGACTGTTTACCGGCGGCGCTTGGTAACCGAACGTTTGTTGCACATTGGGATCCGAAGCAAAGGTTTTGGCATCTTTTACCGCGAGCGCGAACCAGTTGAACTGAATGTCCGACGTCGCCGGCTTGTTCAGCATGATCGTGAAGCCCTTCGTGCTAGAATCCGCAACCACATAGCGCATATCGCTATTTAGCGCATTGCTGATCTGCGCCTGTTCTGCGGATTGGTCGTCGTTATGGTCGACCGAAATAGCCGCGCTCACAACGGGCTTATCTAAGTATTCCTTTTCAAACAACACTTTGACCGCTTGCAGCCCCTTTGAAATTATCGCAAATCCGGCCGTGTCGGCGTTAAAGTACGGCCGGCCGAAGAAGAACATGTCGGAATTAAAGGCAATTGCGTCCTTAAGCGAACTCACGCTGTCGACGATCAAACCCGTCGCGACAACGAGCGGCGAAATAACGCCCTCACTCGCGTTCAACACCTGCGTGTCCAAATGCGCCGACGTGTCGTAGGCGAGATTTTCATTCGCCGTCATGAGGTCGGCAAGCGCCACGCGACCGTCAAAGACGCTCGGCGCAGAAACAACTTGAACAGGTGCCACGGTGGTATTTGAATCGTTTGATGCAATGGAATCATCTTGCCATGAACGGAAGTAGTCCACTTGCAAAGTATACGTAGTACCTGCGTTCAACACTTGGTTTTCAATGCTCATACTCATGTTGACGGTGCCGACAGGGGTGTTGGTGGTAATACCGGTACCGCATTCTGTTTCTGTAATTCCGTTTGAAACATCATTGTCAACGAAGAAGTGGATGTCGGTAGCCGAACGGACCTCAATGCGCAGGTAAGCAAATTTATTGGCTAATACCGCAAGCCCGCAATTCACCGTAGAAACAGTTCCGGACGCCGATCTTGTAATGCCGTGCCAGTTATTATCGCAGGTCGGCGTTGCATTGCTGCAGTTTGAAAACATAACCGCGTTTGCCGGCGCCGTAGCCCAAGCCGCAACAGAATCTGAAATGCCCGCCCATAATCTCTGGCTGCCGGTAACAGCTACCGAGGGAGCGATCTTCATTACGATAACAGGCAAATTTCCGGTTTGATACTGGTTTAACAATGTTCCGGCGGTACCGGTGGATCGATATTCTAAACAAGTAGAGCCCGGAGCGGTCGTACCGACCGTCGTCGGCTGGATCTGCTCTATGCCATTTATCTGGTTAACGCTTGAGAAGGTGCAGACACCGCTTGTACCGACAGTGGCATTGGTTGAGATCTCACCGCTTCCGACCGCGTTTTGCGCCGGGGCTGTCGTAACTGCGCCCGGATAATAATCGCCGCGAACTTCAGCCACAGAAGTTACGGTGTTTGTGGTTCTAAAATTAGAGAACTCATCGCCCCAATAGGAATCGCGGCTCACAAAGGCGCCGGTCATGGCCAAGCCGCCGAAGTTGTTGTCGTTCGTGCTCGTGTCTCTGACTTCGAAGATCGAATTGTTCGACGCGTCGACGACGTTGATGGCGCGCACAAGGCCGCCGGTCGTCACGGTGTTGGTTATGATATGCAAGCCGTCTGCGTTTATCGTGCCCGAAGTTTGCATGATCGGCGGCATCGTGATCCCCACGCCTTGCCAGTTGATCGTGCCGGTCGAAGTGGTCGTGATGTTCCCGGGCGCGCTCAAGTTCAAGCCGTAGATGTTTTGCGTAGTCGCGGTTGAAAGCGATAAGGCCGCGGTCGTTATCGCTATGCCGTTCACCGTACCGGCGGCGGTCGAAGCGCCGGCGATCGCCGGACCGGTAATGAGAATGCCGTCCATGACGCCGCCCGTGCCGTTCGCGGTTAACGTGCCTATGGCGAGGTCGATGCCATAAACGTTGCCGGTGCCATTCGCCGACATGGTCAAGTTCGAGGAGTTGATGTCAAAGCCGTTCATGGTGACCGTACTGCCGACATAGCCGACGGTGGCGGCCGGCGGATTCATGACCACGCCGTCCCAGTTGACCGTGCCGGTGGTCGAGCCCGTGCTGATCGCGCCGGCGGAGGTCAAATTTATGCCCGTAACCGTCTGCACGGTCGCGGTCGTAAGCGCCAAGCCGGCCGTGGTCAGAGCAATACCGTTGGTCGTACTCGCCGCCGTCGAAGTGGCCACGATCGAGCCGCCGACGATGGAAATACCGTTCGAGGTGCCGCCGGCGGCGGTGGCGGTCAATGCGCCGACCGAGATATCAACGCCGTTTGAAGTGCCGGTGCCGGTCGTGCTTTGGGCGAAGGTGCCGGTGCTGATCTTGATGCCATCATTAAGGATGGTGCTTAAGGCGTAGTTAAGAGTGGCGGCCGGCGTGGTAATGTTCACGCCCGCCCAGTTAATGGTGCCGGCGTTGGACGCTTGTGAAATAGCGCCGACAGTCGGGATATTAAGACCATTAATATTGGTCGTAACCGCGGTCGTCTGAGCAAAGATCGGGGTTTCCAATTTAATATTGTTCTGGGTGGTCGACGGGGTGACCGAGGCCGGGACAATGCGGAAACCGTTCCATGTCGCGCCCGCCGTGCCGCCCGGAGTGAGGTCAATGCGGAAGGCGCCGGACTCCACGTTGGCATTGCCGCCGAAGTAGTTTATGGAGAGGGCGTTCACGCCAACACCAACCGCCGGGAAACCGGAGTTGGTGATGTTGAGCATGTCCAAGCCCGGAACAGCGGTAGCCGCAATAGAAACCGGGGAGTCGGCATCAACATTGAACACTGTCTTGCCCGAGCCGTTCGGCTGGATCACGAGGTTGGCGTTCGCAAGAGTGGTGATCGAAGTATCCCAGCCGCCGCCAATGGCGATCGCGTTCTCGGTACCGGCGCCATTGGCTATTGTATTGATGTTGATGCCATTCTCTGTGCCGGCGCCGGCCGTTCCGCCAACGATATTGATATCGTTCATCGTGCCGCCGGTCGTGATCGTGCCCGAGGTGACACTTAGACCATTCGAGGCGATCGTGCTGCCCGCGCCTTGCGTGATGTTCGGCATGACAATGTTACTGCCGGTCCAGTTGATCGTGCCGGTCGAAGTGGTCGTGATGTTTCCCGCCGCGCTCAGGTTCCAGCCATAAATGTTTTGCGTGGTCGCGGTCGAAAGAGACAAAATCGCGGTTGTCATGGCCACATCGTTCACCGTACCGGCGGCGGTCGAAGTGCCGGCGATCGCCGGGCCGGCAATGAGAATGCCGTCTATCACGCCGCCGGTACCGTTCGCGGTTAACGTGCCCATGGCGAGATCGATGCCATAGACATTGCCGGTGCCGTTCGCCGACATGGTCAGGTTCGAGGCGTTCACGTCAAATCCGTTCGAGGTGACCGTACTGCCGATAATGCCGACGGTGGCGGCCGGCGGATTGATAATGACGCCGTCCCAGTTGACCACGCCGGCGTTCGTCGCGGTGCTAAGCGCGCCGGCCGAACTCAAGTAAATGCCGTTAACATTGTTAATGCCGGTCGTACTCGAGGCGAGCAAAGCGGTCGTCAAGTTAATGTCGCTAATTGTGCCGGTCTGTGCGGCCAAGGTCGACATGGTACCGCCGGCAATATCAATGCCGTTCATGCCGCCGGCGGCGCCGTTGGTCGTGTTCACGTTATAAGCGCCCTGAACGATCTTTAGGCCGTCGTTCAAAATGGTGCCGCCGGCGACGTTAATGGTCGTCGCGGGGGTCGTGATCAAATTTCCAAGCCAATTGATCGTGCCCGTATTCGTTGTCTGCGAAATGGCGCCGGTGGCGGAAACCGAGACCGGGTTCAGGGTCGTAACGGCGGTCGTCGTTTGCGCGAGCCCGGTGGTTGTAAAAGATACATTGTCGGTCACCGTGTTGGCGCTCATGAGCACATTGCCGGCGGCATCGTTGATCTGGAAGGCGGTCGTTGAGTTGCTGGTGTTCTGGAACTGGACCGGGGAAACCACATTTCCCACCAAGCTGATGCTGCCGCCCTCGTCCCAATTGTTAAGCGTGCTGGTTTCTTGCAAAAGCACGTCGTCAACATAAAAAGTTTTCGCGCCGCCGCCCGAACTTGAATCAACAATTGACGGGAAGACGCTGCCCGAAGTGGTGCTAAACGTGCAGTAATAGCGCGTCCAGCCGGTCGCGACAACGGTATTGGAATTAAGCGAGCATGCATGCCAGGCAGAACCGCTGTCATAATAGCCGGCGGCAAGAGTGGTAAATGCCGGACTGGCGGCGTCAAGCTTGGCGTAGAAAGAAAAAGTGAAAGGGTTGGTGTCGGGAAACGCCCAATTCCAGTAAGGGCCGGAATAGGGCGCCACCGGATTGGTTACAACCTGAAGCGAACCGGCGCCGGTATAATTTTGGGTGGCGACGCGATTTATGGATCCAATGAAAACGCCCCACCCGGAAGAGTCAAATTCAAAACCCGGATTGGTAATGCTGTTGGCTATGTTGCCGGGGTTCGTCGGCGTTGTGTTAATGAGCAGCGTCGGTTGGTAATCTGTATTGTAGATGCCGTAATTTACGGTTTCAATGGTTTGCGTCGTGTTGCCGGCGGCCAAACCCAAAGTCGTTTGCCGGGCATTCCCGGGCATACTCTCCAGGGTTTGGTAAGCGGCTTCGGCGATAAGGGCGTGACCCTTGTCGTTGGGGTGCACCAAGTCGGTTGACCAGTTGTCCGGATTCTTGCCAAGCGCCGAGTCTTCGTCGACCGACATAACGGTCGACGGGAACTCGCTGATCACGTCGGAGATCGCATTATTCTCGAAGTTAACGTCGTTGTCGTTGATCCTGTTCCCCTGGTAGCTGTAGTTGGTCTGGCGCGCCGTGTTAATGACTAGGGTCGGTACCGGCGTGGTCGCTTCAATTTGGTAGTAGTCAAAGCCGGTACTGCCGGTGACAGCGGTAATATTGTCGACAATTTTGTGCTGAGTGCCGGCGGCCAAACAGCCGGTCGTGCCGCTGGCGTTCCCCTGCGGAACCTTAATACGGCGGACAATGCTCAAGTTGGTCGGTGTCGTGGCGGCCGCGCCCGACATGTTCAATAATCCGACGGTGTTAACGGTCGCGACCGTCGTGCCGTCCAAGCTGATCGTGTGGGTGGCGCCGTTCCCCGACGTGTCGGCGAGAATGCCGATGTCAACGGTGCCGCCGGTGGCGTTCAGGTCGAGTGGCAAACAGACGGTGGCCGAACCGGCGGTCGTGAATTGCTGATAGCCGGCGCCGGAGTTCTGGGCGGTCGTAAGAACGCGCGAGTTGGTCCCGGAGTAGAAGACCGCGGTCGGCGAAGCTGTAGGGGAGAGGTTGTTGGTGTCTTCTTCAAAAACGGCCGAGGCCTGTTCGCGCGCGATCATCGTGCGCATGGCTTCTTTTGAGTCCTCCAAGGTGCAGGAGAAATAGTTGTAAGCGCTGCAACCGGCCGAATCATACGCCGTGCCGGCACCGCGGTTCGCGGTGAGGAGATATACGTCGTTAATGCCGTATTGCAAAACGCCTAAATTATTCGATCCCAAATATGGCGCGGTCGGACCGGTTTGTCCCGGCGCAAACGCTTGATTCCGCGGCGGAACGGTATTTTGCAGCATGTACGCATAACCGCCGCCCACGCCGACGTTGTTGGCGAGGAACGATTGCGAGCCGTCAACAGCATGGTTTATTTCTTGCGCGTGGAGCATATTGGCGAGACGCGCCAAGTAGCGGTTGTAACCGTTCGTGGCGCCGTTCGTCGCCGCATAGAGCGCGCGCATGACCGAGTGGCCAAAGCCGATAACGAGCGGAATATTATTCACCAGTCCGTTGCCGCAAATGACCGTGCCGGTCGCGTCGGTGGTAAGGCGGTTGCAGTTGTTAAGACCCTGAACTTTGAGCATCGATGCTCCAAAGGAAACCGTGCTTTCGTGGTAAGAGGTCGGCTGGCTGGCAACTTCCAACTGCACGCCGTCAATAAAATACATATGACCGGCCATATTGTCGGTCTGGCGGATATAGAAGTACTGGTTGATCGAGCCCGGGGTGAAGGTACAGCTATAGTGGTTCCATTGCGTCGCGGAAACCGCTTGCTGGTCTTGGTTGGGACTTAAGGCGCAGTCGGTGTCAGCGGTGCCGTTGTAATAACCGGCGGCAAAATCGTTGTATGGTGCGGTCGCCGAGGCGAAGGGCTTACTGGTGGGATCGAGCTTGGCATAAAAACTCAAAGCGTAAGTGTTCCCGCCGGTAAAAAGATAGTTGTACTTAACACCATCGCCCGCAGCCGGCGAACCGGCGGTGTTGTTGACAAGGAGCGAAGCGCCGCCGGCGATCGCTTGCGTCGTCACGCGCGCGATCGTCGGGTTGGTTCCTTTAGCCACCCAGCCGGCGGTATTGACCTCAAAACTCGGGTTGGTAACAAGGTTGGCCGCATTCGTCGTGTCGATGTTAAAGGCCGGGTTGACGGTTCCATTCGGGCCGACGCTAAAGGCGGTCGGTGTGCCGCCGCCGGCGGTCGTAATTACCAACCCCGAACCGGTATTATCGGCAGTCGCGATCGCAATCCCCTTGTCCCAGCCGGCGCCAATATTGAGCGCGGTTTCCGCGCCAAATCCGCTGGAGATGGCGCCGATGTTAATGCCGTTCAACGTGCCATAGGCAACGCCGGCGGCAATGATATTCAATCCGTTCTGCGTTCCGCCGAAATTGATCGTGCCGGTGGTAACCGCCACGCCGCTCGTAACGATCGCGCCGCTCGTTTGCGAGATGTTCGGCATCTGAATGTTGGCGCCGTTCCAAGTGAGTGATCCGGCGGCGTTTAGCGCAAGCGCGCCCGAAGTCGGCATGTTCAAACCGTTGATCACGGTCGTATCGGTGGTGCTTTGCGATAGGGCGTAGGTCTCCAATTTGATATCACTCACCGTCGTGCCCGGCGTGATCGTGCCCTGCACGATGCGCAAACCATTCCAAATGGCGCCGGCGCCGGCCGAGGTGCCGCCGGTTATGTCGATGCGCTCGGCCGAGGCCTCAACCGTCGCCGCGCCGCCCACGTAAGTAAGCTGAATGCCCGAAACGCCCGGCGCCACGACCGGTTGGCCGGCGTTCGTGATCTGGATCATGTCCTGACCCGGCACGCCAACGGCCGTTACTTTGAAAAACGAATCAGCATCGGTCTTAATAACCGTGCTGCCGGAACCATTCGGATAAATATTCAGGTCGGCGTTTGCAAGCGTCGTGATCGAAGTATCCCAACCCCCGCCGATGGCAATGGCATTTTCAACGCCGGTCGAACCGGTGATGGCGCCGATATTAATGCCATTCAAGGTACCGGCCGAAATGCCGGCGCCGGCGATATTTAAACCGTTTTGCGTGATTGTAGAAAGCGCGCCGGTGGCTTGCGTATTAACGTTAAAGCCGCTCCAAGCGCAGGCACCGCCCGAGCAACCGGTTAAAGTCGGCGCGTTGGCCGTAAAAGCGTTAACCGATTTAAGACCTTGACCGGAAGTACTGATCGACGAACCAACATGGATACCATTGGTGACCGAGGTGCTGACATTATTGTTGGTCGAGTTATCGGCAAAAATAACTTCGGCCGCTTCGCCGGTTTCCGCGATTGTATGAACAAAGGTCGAGGCATTGATGCGCAGAGTCGAACCGGTCGTCATCGCCGTCCCGCCGCCCAAAGTCAAACCAAATTGATTGGTAAGCGTGCCCCAGTTCCAAGTGATCGCGTTATTGGCGTTCGCTATGGTCGCAGTGGTCGTAGCCGCGGCGACCTGATCAAGGCGCGCGCCGCCGCCCGAACCGATACAGTTGGTCCAACCCGCGCCTTGGTAGCAGCGGAAGACGCCGGCGTTTGAGTTGTAGTACATCGCACCCGCCGAGCCCGATGGGTCGGTGGCGTTGTCGTTCTTGTTATCCAGAATGAACAGGTCTGGCGTCGATGATCCGACGCCGCTACCGATTATGACCGATCCCGTTCCGGAGCCGGCGGCATAGAGGTTTAAGTTGCCCACCGATGTTCCCCAGCTCGAAGCTGCGCCGCCGGTCAAGGTGAGGGCGGCATGCGAAAGAACGCCGACCGCGCCGGCGTACCCGGTGTTGCCGATCGTGACCGTGCCGGTCGAGGTGCCGGTGTTGATCTGGGTATTGAAGTTCGAAGTGTCATTCAAACTGATCAAAGCGCCGGAAACGGTCGTGCCGGCCGTGAGCGTGAGCTTGCCGGAGGAGTCGGTGACCGGCACAAAGGCAACCGAGCCGCCGGAAGCCGAGGTCGAGAGACCGGCGAGCATATTCGAGTTCATCGCATACGGCGCGGCAAGGATGCGTTTGCGCGGGGACAAGGTTTCCCAGCTTCCGCCGTTATACATCTGAATTTCCAAGTAGCGGCTATCGTCGTTGAAAATGGTGTTCTGAAGCGCGACCTGCGAAGAAACGGTCGTGTCGCCAAGGGCGAGCGAGAAGACGCCGTTAACTGGAGTGACGGAGACCTGGCTGCCATTAGGCGAGCTGCAACCGTTCGAGCCGCCGGTGCCCCAGCCGGACCAGACACAACTGCCGCCGGAGAGCGAATCCCAGATGACGAAGCGCATGTTAGTGGCCGCGGTAATGGGGGGTACCGGAGGCGTTAGTCACCCGTGCCTGGTAGTTAATAATGAGCGGGATGCCGGCGGCGGCTTTGGCATTTTGCGCCGCAAAACCCGCGACAGTGGCAACGACAAACAAAACGACGAAGCACGCGCGGAGGAGCGCTTGCATCAACGTTTTATTTGTAAGCCGTTTAAACATTTTGTTTTCTTTTGTTTTTGACTTTTATTTTTCGTTTTTGTGTTGGCCGCCTGAACGGCAGCGACGCGACACCAATCCACTAATGCATGCGAATGAAACCAATTAGCTTCGCTCGCATGAATTGAATTGTTCATCGTTCATCATTCATACTTCATCGTTCATAGTATTTCCCCGACCCCTCTTTGCTCAGCAGTCCCCAACGGGACAAACAGTATTCAGAGAGGGGCCGGGTTGCTCCGCCGTTTTGCGGAGGTCTCTCGTTATCGCCGCACCGAATGCGATACTGAGAAACGGTATGAGAAAGAACTTTTTCGGAGATCAGCCGTATCGGCCGTTACTTCCCGCACCGCTAGCCAGATTGCGACCAAAGGCGCAGGGGCTGACGCACACCGTTTCGTCTCCCATTCGACTCCCGCTCTTAGGGGAAGCTATGGTGAGAGAAAGCGATGCGCATCAACCGGCCCCGCACCGAGCCGTCTTTGTCTTGTTCACTGGCGGTGAACCCGACTCTCAGTGCGGGGCTTTGCATGTTTGGCGCATTAAGCCCCCCGGCCTAACGCGCCACCCATGTTTTGTCTCCGATCTCTGGTCGCTTTCACCGCCCCGAGGCGAAAGAGACAAGAGATCGAGAACAAAATTTTTCTTAAGTTGTTTTCAGAAATTTTCGAATTTCTGAAAACAACAAAAACGACGGCCACTTAAGAGCATGTGGCTGTCGTTTTATTCGGGGCACTCTTTGTCATACTGCGCTTATCGTATCGGGGGGCTTAGCTTCCCCCCGGTCATAGACACCCCCTTAGCAGATGAGGGGTCTAAAACCAGGGATAAACTCTACGAAGACAGTATGTAGCAAATAGTTGTATTGAATTGTCCCAAAAACGCCGAAATCAACCGTGGTGCGGTTGTTAGCGTTTAAGGGGCAGGTGTTCCATTCTGATCAGAGTTATAGGGGGCAATTTCCCCCTGGTTCATGGCACACATCTGGGGTTATGTGACCTGAACCAGGGACAATGAACTCTGGCGCAAAAGTTCGGGGCAGAACTTTTTTCTAAATTGTTTTGTTAATGAAGTTATTTCATTCGTTGTAATAGGTTGGGATGAAGCATGAAACATGAATCATGAAACAATCGACCAGAAACTTCCGTGGTAATGCTTCGTGTTTCGTGTTCCATGTTTCATGCTTTATGTTTCATAAAAAACAAACATGGCTCCCCAAAACGGAGAGCCATGTGGATAATATGTGGATATAATTATCCCTAGACAGGTTTTCGTTTTGGTTTTTGTTTTATTTTTCGCTCTATTGGGCTAGTTTTTGCCCTTTAAAGAACTTACATGTCTACTATACCACATTTTCAGCAATATTTCAAGTATCATATGTAATTAAGCCATTTTTTACATTTTCGAGAAAAATTTCACGATTTGGCCAAATAAATTATCGCCCGCTTTTATAATATTTGAGGATGTTTGGGAAATTATCGAAACTTTTTTAGGCAATTTTAGCAATTTAATCGTATCATGGACTACCCCCGAATATGATGTTGGTGTGGTAATTTTTGTAATGTAGCCATTTTTCTCTATTTTAAGCGAATATTTTCCTTTGGGGACATAGAAAACAAAATTTCCCTTGTTGTCGGTTTTTAAATAATTATTTTGCCCGAATTTAGAACCGTCCCACGGCTTTCCGTTTTGTAAAATACTCACCTTGGCTCCGGCCACCGGCGCTGTTTTGCCACCGCTTACTTCGATAATTTTACCTTTTGACGAAATTACAATATTAAATCGCGAATAATTTGTTGAACCATCGACATAACGTATTATGACCATGACCGTTTGATTGCCGGCGGCTTGCGGCGCGGCAAAAGCCGTTCTAAAAGCGCCGTCTGTATTTTTTATTAATTTATATGCGTTGCCGCCGACCGAAACACTCGCATTAGCGATCGGCTTTTCCGTTAACTCCCGTGGCAATTCGATCTCAACCGCGCTTCCGGGGACGACCGTGGCGACATTTGCTGCGATCCCCTCAGGCACGCCGTTCACCTTAAGCTGCAAAATACCAGATCCCACCGCCACTGCGTTCTTCGGGATCGTAACGGGTGAAACAGGAGTGGGCGCGCCCGGGGCAACGGGAGCGGCGGGCTTGGCCGTGTTTTCCAGCGGCAACACACTCACCGCTGTTTTAAAAACTTGGTCAGCGCCTTGAGCATCGTTGCCGACTTGATCGGTCTGATAAACATTATAGTGATAGAGAGTTGAGGCGGAGAGGTTCAATAGCGTTACTCGATGGCTTATTGCAAAACCAACGGTTTCCAAATTTTCACCGCCATCATAGGCGGCGCCGATTCCGAATTTTACGCCGCCGGTCGCGGGCTTGTTCGTTTGCCAAACAATGTCCGCCGAATGCGTCGTGATATTATCAACATGGATATCGGATATTAACGGTAGTGTCGTATCGAAAGTGGTAAAGGACTGATCGGCTGAAACGGTTTGGTCTCCGGTCGCGGCAGTCGCTGTTATACGAAAATGATAGGTCGTATTGGGATTCAAATTTCCAAGGTTCGCGGTGTGTGCGGTATTGAATTGTGAGTTTTGAACAATGTTTTCATAGACCACGGCGCGGCCAAAATCAATCCGCCAATACGTGGGAATATTTGTTATCCATGTGATCGTCGCCGTATTGCCGCCAACCGTTTCAAGCCGGATACCGCTTATTTGGGGTAAAATAACATTATTTATGCTCGAGGTTGAAAAAGTGTAATCATCGCTTAAACTTGCGCCGCCAAAATTATCAACCGATCGCACCTGGATATGATAAACAAGCTGGGCATTCAAACCGACCAGCGTTAACGTATGGCTTTGCGTCCGAAAGTCGTTGCCGATGATTGTCCCATGGTTCGCCGTTAATCCGTAGAGCGCATACGAGTTTGACATTGTGTCCGTGCGCCAATTCACGCGCGCCGTTGAAGATGTTATTTGATCAATGACGACGCCGGATATTTGCGGCGGCAGTATCGCCGACGGAGATGGTAACGAATGGCGTCCGGCATTGCACGCATCGCCGACGCAAGCCGTGACCCCGACGCTGTCGTCCGCGCCAAGCGCAATCGGCGCTTCGCCGCTGTCGCCAAAACCCCCGCCGATCGTTATTCGATACGAACCGGGCGCGGAAGGGTTGATGATGCGATTAACGCCGACGCCAAAATCAATCGCGTTCGTTCCTATAAGTATTGTTACGGCGCTTCCCGAGGCGAACGCTCCCCCGTCCCCGGGACAAATTTGAAAAGACAAAGTGTTTCCAACCCAAACGGCGGCGGCTTGCTCGGCGCCGGAACAGTCGGGCGCCGTGCTGACCGACAAACCGTTGTCCAAAAGATCAACATCATTCTCCGTCATGCCCGAGGTGCCGAAACCGGCGGGAAACGTTACCGTCATTGTCGACCCTTCGCTCACGCCGCTTGGCGTGACAAAAACAATCGTATGGTTCGACGCCGTGCCAACCTTGCCGCGCGACATCGTATCGTTCACACCGGTTATGGATGAGGCGCGCACGCAAAAAAACGCGATCGAAAATAAAAAAAACGCCAAAAATATTCCAACGAACTCGTCAATATTTCTGTGAGACCAACGCGGCATATCTTAGTATAAACAATGGACCATGAACCGATCGGTCCTTGGTCCATGGTACGTTGTCCATTGTCCATTATTTAACCTATCTTCGGCCGTTTCTTTGGGTATACTTTTTGATGATCGATTTATTATAACTCCCAACCAAGCTGCGCAGAATAAAGAAGAGCGCAATGAGCACGGCCAGGCCGACAAGCGAAACCATCCAAGGAATTACCCAGAAAGAAGTATGTGCGATGACCAAAGTATTGCCGGCGCCGTAGGTGGCATCGAGCTCGGCCGTGTACCGTCCAAAGGCGAAGTTGCGCCACTCGTTGGTCCACTCGGACGCCGATTTGTCCAAGACATTCTTTGTCCAAGAAAGATCATATCGCCTGATACTCTTGGGGAGCACGTTGCCGGTCGCGGGCTGAATGTTAAAAGGCAACGTCGCCGATTGGCGGCCGAAAATATTTCGGATGACGATGTCGCCGGCCGGGTGTTCATGCACCGAGCCGTTATTCTGAAAGCGAACCATGAAATCGGCCGGCAGGTGTGTAAGCACCGACTTGAGCGAATGAAATTCAATCACATGCGCGTCTTCCTTAATATTGCCCGCGACGTCAACAAGCAACAGCATGGCTATTTGACCTGCAACGCCGGCGCCGCTTCCTTCAACCTTTGGCGGTGAAGTGCCCCAAAAGACGGCGGCGTAATGGCCGCCGGGGTCGGCGCTCTTGGGCACGGATACCGTGACAACAACCGACCGCGTCTCATCGGGCGCAAGCGTCAAAGAAGATGGCAAGGTAATCCAATGCTGAAGATCTATGCCTGTCTTGTCGTTATAAAAATTCGGTTGGCCGTTTTCGTTTGCCGTGTTAAAACTCAAAACGCCCGGCTCGATCGTGAGCGCCTCTTTGCCTTCATTGTAAAGTTTTACAACCACCTCGGCCGTTTCGCCGGGCTTGGCCGCGATCTCGGCGGTCGGCGGCGAAAGCGTCAGCGCGCTTGCCGGTCTCATCAAAAAAAATCCAAGTGTTAGCGCAATGAAAGAAGGAAAAAATATTTTTTTCATAGAGGGTCAGGGGGGAATATTTTAGAAAGTTCCCGTCGCCACAAAGGTGAGGGTGTCGGCGTAGTCGGCGTGCGAGACAACCGTACCGGAGATGCCCGCTTTCACATAGATGCGCGCAAAGGCGTTCTGCGAGGCCGCGGAAACCGACCAAATGCTTTGGGCGCTGGTCGTGACGGCGCCAATGTTGTGCGCCGCGGAGGTGCAGCTCGCATTATTGAAGGGCGAGATGCGGGTGGGCAGAATGCCGACCGGAACGGTCGCGTCCATGCCCGTGTCGCCGCCGGCGGAACCGACGCACAAGCCGTAACCGGAGGTGCCGGTGGCAAGCGGGGTCGCCGTGTTCGAAGCAATGACGTCAGATGTTGCTGATGTCGATTTAAGATTGCCGTTTAGCGACTTCACCGTAACGACCGCGCCGCTTGCGGCGTTGGTCGTGAGGCGCGAGCAAATGTGCATAACCGACGAAAGGTCGGAACTGGTGACCGTGGTGGTGGAAAGCGTTCCCAAGGCGACCGTGCCGCCATCAACGGAAAAGGTGGTGGCGCAAGCCGTGGCCGAGGCCTGGGCGCCGACGTCAAAGGTGATCGTCGGATCGACCGAAGCGCTGACTCCGACTTGGTCGTCATTAACAATGGCAACGGCGAACGAGCCGGTAATGCCGGCGGCACCGGCCAATGTAACCAAATTAGAACCGGCGGCGGCGGGATTGGTGCCGGTGAACGAGGTCACGGTCAGTGTACCGGCTCCGCACGAACCCAAGGTCACCGTCGCGATGTTGGAACTGGCTGTGCCGCCGGTTACCGTGCCGCCAGCGCATGTTCCGGTCGGCGTTCCCGCAAAAGCTGTGAAGTTGGCATAGGTAAGCGTAAGTGTTCCGCTAAACGGCCCGGACGGTAGCGTCATGCTGACCGAGTGCGTAACGGCTGTTATTCCGACCTTGTTCCGGCTCATGGTATCGCTTATACCCGTCGCAGTCGCGGCCATGGCCGGTAACAAACCGAATTGAAAAATTGAAACCGCAATGACGGCAACAGTCAAAATTTTTGCGAAAAAAATTTTAGTTTTTGAATTCATAATTAATCGTTCATTGTTCATTGTTTATAGTTCATGTCCCGTCAAAATGTTCCCGTTGAAATAAATGTTGCAATTTGCGAATAACTGCCGGCGGTCACCGTCCTGCTGATCGCCGCTTTAAACGTCACCGTCACGCTTGAATTCGTCACCGCGCCCGCGCTCGACGCGACCGTTCGCACGCTGGTTGTCACCGACCGGTCATCGACAAACGCCCGATCGGTGCCCGTTAAACCGATGCCGTACTCCCCCGCTCCGGTTGTCACCGCGCCGTCAGTTACATCGGGTACGAATTTGCCGCCGGCCGTTCGCAAGTGGCCATCGGCAATAACCGTTGTGACATATCCGCTCCCGGCATTCGACGTGGTCGTAATGGTTGCCGTCCCCGTTGCCGTTGCCGATGATGTCAGTGTACCAAGGTTTACGCTGTTTGGCGAAACGGTGAAGGTGATCGACGGCGCCGAGGTATTCAAGGTGCAAGGGTAACCGGCGCAAGCCCTAAACGAGGTTGCTGTCAGGTCTTCGCCCGTCGCCTTTCCACCCAAATCGCTTTCCGCAATGAATGACGGTGAATTTATGTTTCCGCCCCCCGTCGAAATATCGTCGCTCGTGACGATAAAGCCAGTCGAACACATTATACCACTTGGGCACGAACTTGTGCCACTCCCCGCAATGCTTCCGTAGTATATTGAACGTGGATCAGGGTCCCCGACTTGGTAAAGATATGGAATATAACCGCCGGACGCGATCGATTCGGGAACATGGGGATATTGATTAATGGCGCCGTTAGTCGTGAGCGCCGTAGCACCCCCCCAGCTCGTACCATTAAATTTTCTGTAGTTTAAGTCATATCCACCGGTTCCGCTGTTATTGAGCAAATATAACACCCATGCATTGGTTCCGTCGGTCACCACCTGCGGCTCAAAATCAGTCGTTGTTGAAACGGTAAAAATGTCGGTCAGCGTTGACCAGCTTGAACCGTTAAAAATTGCGTAGTTCATTTTTTGCGCATAATGCCCGCCGGCAACGTAAAGAACCCCGGTGCTTAATTTTGTCAGGGTGAAGAAACCATTGCCTCCATCATCATTACTCGGATCAAGCGTTGCTTCCGCGACCCATGATGTGCCGTTATAATACCTATACCTCACATCCAGCGTCGATCCCGGCTGGTCGATCGAATAAACAATAAGCGGATTCGTGCCGTCATAAATAGAGATAACCTGTTCAACATAGGTCCAATCCGACGATAGAGATGATAATGTGGTCGCCGCCGACCAAGTAACGCCGCCGTCTGTTGATTTTTTAATCTTGATCACAGACGCCGGCCAGGCGGTGTCATAAAAATACGATGCCCATAGGTCGCCCGACGCGCTCACCGCAATATTTGGGCCAAAATCATCCGCAACACCGGTATCGTCCGCGACAAAATGCGATGTTCCCGGCGTCCAAGTGCCGCCGGAGTAGGTGAATTTTACGCAATAAACCCTTTCATCGCTGTCGCGTCTGGTTGGCGTGAATACCAAATATACATTATCCGACGAGTCCTTTGTTCCGCTAAAAAAATAGTTTTCATAACTATCGTAATTGGAAATCACAAGAGTTGAAGTACCCCACGTAGCGCCATTGTCGGAGCTGATCTTGTAATAAAAACTACCCGTGTCAAAGTAGAACATCAGAAGCTTGTTGCCAGAACTCTTAAAGAGCGCTCTTTGCCCGGAACCAAGCATCGCCTCTCCCCAATCCTGTGGCGAAGCGGTCGTGACTAGAACATCAGCCGCTGATGCGATTTTCGTCTTGATCACAAAACTCGAAACCAACAAAATAATGATCAAAACCTTAAATACAGCGCGTTTAAGCGATTTTTTCTTTAATATCAAGAAGGGGCTGGAAAGAGACACTATTTTGTTATATTAGTAT
>CAIQCM010000099.1 GCA_903870305.1 uncultured bacterium | reverse complement strand
TTTCTTCTAATAAGAAAAAGTGATATTGTTTAAATACTGAACTATGAATATCTTGATCATCGGTTCGGGCGGGCGGGAGCATGCGTTGGCTTGGAAATTAAAGCAGTCGCCGAAAGTCGGCGGGCTGTTTATCTCGCCGGGCAACGCGGGAACCGCGCAAGTTGGCAAAAACGTGAATTTGAATATTTTTGATCATCAAACGATCATCAATCTCTCAAGAGAAAAGAATATTGATATGGTCGTTATCGGACCTGATGACGCTTTGGCATCTGGCCTGACCGACTCCCTGCAATCCGTGGGCATTAATGCTTTTGGACCGACCAAAAAAGCGGCGGAGGTCGAGTGGTCAAAATCGTTTGCTAAAGACCTGATGAAGCGCTTAAATATTCCGACTGCGCAGTCCGAAGAATTCACACAGGCCGAATCGGCCAAGGAATATTTAAAAACGCAAACTTATCCACTGGTTATAAAGGCCGATGGGTTGGCTTTGGGAAAAGGCGTCGTGATCGCCAACTCGTATGATGAAGCCTCGGCGGCGATTGATCAGATGATGACCAAAAAAACTTTTAGTTCGGCCGGCGATACCATTATCATCGAAGAATTTTTGATCGGCGAAGAAATATCAACGCACGCTTTTTGCGACGGCGAAAACGCCGTCATGTTCCCGGTCTCCCAAGACCACAAACGGATCTTCGATAACGACCAAGGCCCCAACACCGGCGGCATGGGCACGGTGGCGCCGTTTCCGGTTGCCGACGGAACGCTAGACCTGATTAAACAAAAGGTTGTACTTCCGATTTTAAAAGAACTCAAGAAAACCGGACGCGAATTCAAAGGCGTCTTGTTCCCCGGCATCATGCTGACAAAGGACGGTCCGAAAGTATTAGAATTCAACGCCCGTTTCGGCGATCCGGAAACGCAATCGTACATGAGAATATTAAAAACCGATCTCGTCGATATTTTACTCGCTTGTTTAAACGGCGAACTCAACAAGACAACAATCGAATGGGCCGAAAATAAATCCGCTTGCTGTGTTGTTCTCGCATCGAAGGGATATCCAGGAAATTATCCCAAAGGTCTACCCATTGAAGGAATTGATATGGCAGAAAAAACGGATGGCGTTGTTGTTTTTCACGCCGGAACAAAAGAAGTTGAAAATACAATCATAACCAACGGCGGACGAGTACTGGGCGTGAGCGCTACAGGCGACAACCTGTTCGAAGCATTAAAAAAGGCTTATGCCGCCATCGATCTTATTAATTTTAATGGTAAACAATTTAGAAACGATATTGGCTAAATACATCTAATGCGGTTTCACTTTTGATGCGGCCGCATTAAAAGTGAAACATCACAAAAATAGCCGACCGCTAGTTTTTGTGATGATACTTTTTTGTCATCCCCGAGCGACGTCGGGGGACCCGCCCCGCGAAGCCGAAGCGAAGTGGGGTCCAATCAATATTGGGCGGACGTCCGTCCAAGCGAGATTGGATTCCCTTCTTCAAGGGAATGACGACGGCGTCGCCTCCAAACGTACGCCCAGCTTCGCTGGATATTTTTAGACAAAAAATGGAGCCGACCGGATGGCGGCTCCTGGGTGAACGACGCGCGGACGCGCTACTTCTTTCGTCTAAGTCGCGACACGATGGTCGGCTGTGAAAGGTGACGGCCACACCTTATGTTAAATGCGGCGAGCCGCGCGGCGACTTCATCAAATGATTGCTCCGTTGGCAAACCGCCATCGACAAACAGCAAGCTCGAATTGATGCGCGGGAAATCGCTACATCTTCCGGTGAGGTCTCTTTCGGGCGGATCCAGTTCCAGCTTTCGCGGCCTTGGCATTGTTCTATCTCCTTCCTGACTAAAGATTATCAAATACTCCCAATCTGTCCATGTCCTAAGCATAGACCAAAGAATGCGACAAAAACGTCTAATAGGTATATGCTTATATCATTAACCCCATCGATATGAAGAACAAACTTTCATCCAACGTTATTTTGATCGTGGTCATCGTCATTTTGGTCGGCGCGAGCATTTACCTCATCATGGCCAACCAATCCGCCCCGAACGGCCAAACGACGATTAATCAAAACACCAATGTTCCGCAAATAAATACCAATCAAAATACTCCTCCGACCAACACTCCTCCGACAAATACTCCACCTGTAAACACTCCGTCGACCACGACGATCAACTACCAAAACACGCAGTATAATTTTAACTTTACTTTGCCTGCAAGCTGGACCGGTTATTCGATCGTCAACACCACGTGGACCGGAATGAAGTCCGGCGCACAGGGCGAAACGGCCGCCGCCACGGGCCCGATCATCTCCATCCGCAATCCGCTCTGGACCGTCGCCGTCCCGCGCCAAGACATTCCCATCATGGTCTTTACCATCAAACAATGGAACTCGCTCCAGAATGACGAATTCCACATCGGCGCGGCGCCAATAGGTCCTTCCGAGCTGGATCGAAACAACACCTTCGTCTTCGCCCTCCCCGCCCGCTACAACTTCGCCTTCCCGGTCGGGTATGAAGAAGTCGATACGATCTTGCAGGGAAAACCACTTAGCGCGTTCTAAGAAAGATGATAAGAAACAAGGGAGCCGAAGGGCTCCCTTTTGGTAGAACGAACGGTGCGCTATTTCTTTTTGGGCGCTCTCTTGTGTGGCGCCGGTCTTAGCGGATCGTCGTGAACGAGTTTTGGAAAAGGAACTGACGGCCATCCGGTTACGTATGCCATTTATCTTTTTCTCCTCTTTGAACCTGCCAGGAGTTTACTCGATCAAGATCGAAAAGTCAAGACACCGGCCAAACAAAAACAGCCCCGCATTTAGCGAGGCCGTTTTTTATATCTGTCTAAACCTTCTTCCCAAGTATCTTGAACATCTTGGTGCCGCAGACCGAGCAGGTGCCGGTCATGGCGCGGCGGACGGCGCCGCCCTTTCCGGGCATTTCGACCTCGGTGGGCGTGTTCATTACCCGTTTGGCCTTGCATTTAACGCAATAGCCCTCGTTTTCAGCGGTCGGCGTTTTGGCCGCCGGCGCGCTCGTCATCGCTTCATCCATATTTATAATAAGATGAAAGATCGGAAGAGCGTCGTGTAGGGAAAGAGTGTCTTCGC
>CAIQCM010000098.1 GCA_903870305.1 uncultured bacterium | reverse complement strand
GTTTTTTGCCGCGGCAGGTCGGGCTCTAGGGTGATATCGAATCGTGTTTCTTGGATGAAATATTTTTCGCCGGGATTCAGATAGCCGACCATGGTCATGAAGTCATCTTCCGTGTGCGAGTGGGGGAGGATGGTGGTGCGGAATTCGTGGGGAATGCCGGAGTTTTGAATTAGATCAAATGTTTCGCGCACGCGATCGATGAGTCCCGGGGCGCCGACGCGCACTACCTCGTCGTATTTTTCCCAGCGCTGTTTAAGGTCCATGGCAAAATAATCGGCCAGCTTTTCGTCGATGATCTTCTTGACCATCGCCGGCGTTACGCCGTTCGTATCAAGCTTAACTTTAAAGCCGCGACTCTTGAGCTCTTTCATGAACTCAGGCAAGTCGGGTTGCAGCGTCGGCTCGCCGCCGGTCATTGTCACGGCATCAACCATTTTGCGGTTCGCCTCAAGCTTGGCAATTACCTCGTCGGTCGGAATTGATATCACGCCAACCATTGCGATGAGTTCGGGATTGTGGCAAAAAGCGCAGCGGAAAGAACACCCCTGCGTGAACAGGATCGCGCAGGGGGTCTTTGGGTAATCAAGCAAGCTTAATTTTTGGAAGCCAGCAATGTTCATTTGGAATTTGGATTTTATCAACTTACTTGGAAATTGGTTCTTGGTTCTTGGTTTTTTACAGCGTGCTCTCGGTTGATTGGTTAATAGGCAGGCACGCTGTTTGAGGCATGCTGATCTCGGGAATGTTGTAGACGCGGCGTTCGGCGTATTCGCTTTGCTTTCCTTTGTTCCATTGGTCGACCGGGCGGAAGTAGCCCATTACTCGCGACCAAACCTCATTCTTGGTTCCGCAGATCCCGCAGGCCGGCACTTCGCCGTTCTGATAGCCGTGCGTCGGGCAAATACTGAAGGTCGGCGTGATCGTAAAGTAGGGGAGGTGGTAATTCTCGGCGACGCGGCGGACAAAGTTGCGGCATGTTTCCCAGTCGCTCACGCGCTCGCCCATAAAGAGGTGAAGCACGGTGCCGCCGGTGTACTTGGTTTGGAGCGCGTCTTGGTGGTCGAGCGCAGCAAGCGGGTCTTCGGTGTGGTCGACCGCGAGGTGCGTCGAGTTGGTGTAATAAGGCGCTTCCGGAACGCCGGCTTGGATAATGCCCGGGAAACGAACCTTGTCCTCTTTGGCAAAACGATATGTTGCTCCTTCGCCGGGGGATGCCTCCAAGTTGTAAAAGTGGCCGGTCTTTTCCTGGTAGTCGGCCAAGCGTTCGCGCATGAAATCAAGGACCTTTAATGCAAATTCCTTGCCTTCGGGCATGGAAATATCCTTGCCCAAGAAATTGAGGCAGGCCTCGTTCATGCCATTCAATCCGATCGTTGAGAAATGGTTGTGAAGCGAGGGCAAGTAGCGCTTGGTAAAAGGAAGCAGTCCGCGATCGATGTTGTCGGTGACCACCTGGCGTTTCATCTCGAGCGATTCTTTGGACAGGTCCATGAGGCGGCCGAGGCGCTCGAAGAATTCGGCCTCGGTGCGCGAAAGGTAGCCGATCCTGGGCATGTTGAGCGTGACCACCCCGACCGAGCCGGTCATTTCGCCGGAGCCGAAGAGTCCGTTGCCTCTGGCGCGCAGCTGGCGCAGGTCGAGCTGCAGGCGGCAGCACATGGAGCGGACGTCGGAGGGATTCAAGTTCGAGTTGATGA
The DNA here is from genome assembly GCA_903870305.1 of uncultured bacterium. Lineage (GTDB taxonomy): Bacteria > Patescibacteriota > Patescibacteriia > CAIQCM01 > CAIQCM01 > CAIQCM01. The sequence goes on along the minus strand of CAIQCM010000098.1, from coordinate 907 downwards.
AATTTTGGAAGTACGGCGTGCCAAATTTGGCGGTCATCTCAAAAAGCGGCTTGGCCTTTTCATCATTCCAATCAAAGTCCTTGGTCAGGTTGTAGGTGGGGATGGGGAAGGTGAAAATGCGGCCGCGATAATCGCCGGCGGTCATGACCTCGATATAGGCCTTGTTAATAATGTCCATTTCCGGCTGGCAGTCGGCGTAGGTGAATGGCATTTCTGCGCTCCCGATCTTCGGGTGTTTTGTTTTCATGTCCTCCGGGCAGGTCCAGTCGAGGGTGATGTTGGTAAAAGGTGTTTGCGTGCCCCAGCGCGAGGGGACGTTCAAGTTAAAAACGAATTGTTGAATGCTCTGTTTGACCTGGGTGTAGGTAAGGCCGTCTTTTTTGACCAAGGGCGCGAGCAAGGTGTCAAAAGACGAGAAGGCCTGCGCGCCGGCCCATTCGTTCTGGAGCGTGCCTAAAAAGTTGACCATCTGCGCGACGGCGGTTTCCAAGTGTTTGGGCGGGGCGGATTCAACCTTGCCCGGAACGCCGTTAAATCCTTCTTCAAGAAGTTGGCGCAAGGACCAGCCGGCGCAGTAGCCGGAGAACATATCGAGGTCGTGGATATGCACGTCGCCCTCAAGATGCGCCTCGCGCACCTCGCGCGGATAGACATGATGGAGCCAATAGTTGGCGGTGAGCTTTCCCGAGATGTTCAAGATCATGCCGCCCAAGGAATATCCTTGGTTGGCGTTCGCGTTCACGCGCCAGTCGGATTTTTGCAAATATTCATTGATCGTTTTTTCCACCTCAACGGCGACCGTGCCGGCGGCGCGCGACTGGGCGCGCTTTTCGCGGTAAACGATATAGGCGCGAGCGGTCTTAAAATGCCCCGAACTCATGAGCGTGAACTCGACAATGTCCTGGAT
>CAIQCM010000097.1 GCA_903870305.1 uncultured bacterium | reverse complement strand
CTCGTGTCAAGTCGCCCTTTGCCCGAAAGCCAAAAATTGCCGGTTTGCGCCATGGAGTTTTGCGCCCAGACCGGACCGGTCGCATTGTTGCTTGGCGGAGCGCCGGTCGGTTCGGACCATGACTGCGCCAAAGTATTTTTATCGATCAAGCCAAAAATCGCAAACACGCCGACGAGCACGGCGCCCGTCACGAGACGGAACATTAAAAATCGTTTCGCGGACCGCTTTGATCCGGATCGCTTAATTAGTGTCTTCTTGGTCATAGGGCTTTATTAGTTGTTTACTTTAGCACAAACGAGTTATCCACAAAAGGCACAATGCCGACATACTTGTGCTATACTATGGAACTAACATAACTCCATTTAATATGAATGGGATAAAAACAATGTGGATAGCGGTGGCTGCGGTCGCCGTTGTCGCTTTAGTCATCGTCGGTTACTCGTGGGGCGCGAGCCGAAGCGCCGGCGGGTCGATCATTGGAGGAAGCGGCGATTATACGAGCGGGTATGCCGCCGGCATGGCTGCGGCAAAAAAGAAGATCGCGGCGAGCGGACTTATTCCGCCATCGCCGATAACAGTCAATACGATCTCCGGCACGGTCAAGTCGGTGGATACCGACAGATTCACGATCGCCGCCAATCCGGTTAATTTCAATCCGTTGGACACCCCCGGTCCAACCGAGCGAACCATCGTTGTGACGGATAAGACGCAGATCACCGTCCGCATTCCCTCGACGCCCGAGGAGATGGCTGCGGCCAATAAGGCCTTTCAAGAGTCAATGAAAAGCGGAAAACTTGTTGCGCCGCCGGCTCCTTTCACCGAGAAAACGGTCAGTTTTGACGCCATCAAGGTGAGCATGGTAGTGACGGTCACTTCCGCCGATAATATTAAAGATGCGACGACAGTGAACGCCACAAAAATAACCTTTGACGCGTTGCCGTCATCCAATCCGACGGTTCCTCCCGCGCCAATACCCATCCCGCCGGTAACGACAAAATAGGATAGGTGAGTTAAATCGAGATCAACATAAAAATACCGTCGAGCTCTGCTCGGCGGTATTTTTATGTTTGATTAAATCATGATGCATTCCGCTAACACTGCGGCCATGCAGCTTTGCCGCCGACCTCATCCCTACCCTTCTCCTCGAATGAGGAGAAGGGGCCGTATCCAACCTTCGGAGACAACCTCACCCTACCCTCTCCTTGAAAAAGGAGAGGGGGGCGTACCCGTTCCATTCCTCTCCTCAGTCGAGGAGAGGGTAGGGTGAGGTTCGGCGGGAAGGCCACGAAGCTGATCACTTCCGTTCTTTTTTCCCTCTTATCAAGATAAGCGCCGCGATGGGGAGGACGGTCCAAATGAACGGCGCCGGCGATTTAGCGAAGATCGTTTGGGTGATCCCGGAAAGGTGCCCCAAGGCGAAACCGGACATTGATGAAAGCACGATCGAGGTCAAAAACCCGACCTGAACCACCGAAAGCACCAAAACGTCGCCTAGTGACCCCCTGCCCTCGGAAAGATGTTGGTGAAACGCGCTTTTTGAAAGCAGTAAGAATAACAGAACAAAAACAACCAAGAAAGCGACGAGGTAGAAGACAGTATGATTAAGCGGCGTGCGCGCCTCGATCTTGTCAAGAAACGGCGCCGAAGCAAGGAGCGCCATGGTCATGTAGGAGGACACGATCTGCACCACCACCCGCGCGCGACCCAAAGTGAGCCCGTAGAGAAAAGTGGCAATGACAAAAATAAGGATAATGGAAATATCCCAAGCAGGGCTCGACGGATTGAAGTTGGAAAAGAAATTTAGCATGGTGGCCGAATGTCTAATGTCTAATGTCTAATGTCTAATCCGACGATCGAAATTCGACATTCGTCATTCGATATTAGTCATTCGTGCCGTTTGCTATGCGACGTCTCTCAACTCTTCTAAAAGCTGTTTCTGTTTCTTCGTCAGTTTCTTCGGCACTTCGACGTTAACGGTGACCAACTGGTCGCCGCGGCCGTCATTACGCAAATGCGGAACGCCTCTGCCTTTTAATTTTATCACAGTTCCGGGTTGCGTGCCTGCGGGTATCTTTAATTCAACATTGCCGTCGACCGTTTCGACCGGCGCGGTCACGCCTAAAGCCGCGTCGGCGAAGGCGACATTGACCTCGCTACAGACATCGTCGCCGTGGCGATCGAACTTGGGATCAGCTTTGACTCGCACCTTTACGTACAGGTCGCCCGCGCCGGCACCGCGCTCACCGGCTTCGCCAGAGCCCGCGACCCTGATCGTGTTGCCGTCGTCAACGCCCGCGGGAATGCGCACCTTAATGGCCTGGCGCTCGCGTACGGCGCCGGTGCCGTGGCAAACGGCACAGCTCCTTTCATATTTCTTTCCAGCGCCGCGGCAATCCGGACATGTTCCCGTCGTTTGAAAAACGCCGAACATTGTGTTGCGGCTTTGGGTGACGCGGCCCGAACCGCGGCAGGTCTTGCAGTCATCTTGTTTGGATCCGGGTTCGCCGCCCGAACCATTGCAATGCGAACAGCGATTGTTTTTCATGATCTCCGCGGAAAAATCAGTGCCGAAAACCGCGTCATGAAAATCGATCTTGGCGTCAATTTGAATATCGCGTCCGGTTTGCGACCGCTCGCGCGTACTGTTTCCCGCGCCAAAGAGATCGCCAAAGCCGCCAAAGATATCCCCAAGGTCATCCATGTTGATGTTAACGCCTTGGCCGTTGAAACCGTTGAACCCTTGCCCGCCAAAACCGCCCGCGCCCTCGGGAACCGAACCAAAGCGATCATACTGAGCGCGTTTTCCCGCGTCCGAGAGCACTTGATACGCCTCGTTGGCTTCCTTAAATTTTTCCGGATTACCGCCTTTGTCCGGATGATGCTCCAGCGCCAAACGTCGGAAAGCGGCTTTCACCTCTTCCGCCGTTGCCGATTTTTCGATGCCGAGTGTTTTGTAATAATCTTTCATCGGGTTTCGCTAATTGAGAAACATCATCGCATCCCTGCACCCCTCACCCGCCACTGCGTGGCACCCTCCCCCATACTTGGGGGAGGGTTTGGAAACCCTCGCCCGAGCACGGGAGAGGGTGGCCGAAGGCCGGGTGAGGGTTGTCGGCGGCGATTCGTTACTTCTTCTCATCCACAATTTCTCCTTCAACGACTCCCCCATCGTTTCCGTCTTTTTTGGAATTTGGTTCTTGGTTGTTGGAATTTCCCGCAACCGGCGGGGTCTGTTCTTTATTCTTATACAATTCCGAACCGATCTTTTGCACGGCGTCCGAAAGTTCGTCGAGCGCTTTTTTAAGCGCGGCAACGTCGGAACCGTCCTTGGTCGATTTAACCGCGGCGAGCTTTTCTTCAATCTGCTTTTTAATGTCGGCCGGAACCTTGTCGCCGAACTCTTTGATCGTCTTTTCGGTCTGATACACGGTCGAGTCGGCTTGGTTCCTTAACTCGATCATTTCTTTCTTCTTGCGATCATCCTCGGCATGCGCTTGCGCTTCTTTTTGCATGCGGTCTATCTCTTCTTTGGAAAGCGCCGAGCTTGCGGTGATCGTAATGTCCTGGCTCTTGCCGGTGGCCTTGTCCTTGGCCGTCACCTTAAGAATGCCGTTCGCGTCGAGGTCAAAGGTAACCTCAACCTGCGGTACGCCGCGGGGGGCCGGCGGAATGCCGTCCAGCATGAACTTTCCCAATGTGCGATTGTCACTAGCCATCGAGCGCTCGCCTTGGAGCACGTGCACCTCAACCGACGGTTGGTTGTCGGCCGCGGTCGAAAACACTTGGCTCTTCGAGGTCGGAATGGTCGTGTTGCGATTAATAAGCGGCGTCGAGACCCCGCCCATGGTTTCAATGCCCAAAGTGAGCGGCGTGACGTCGAGGAGCAAAACATCTTTGACGTCGCCGGCAAGGATTGCGCCCTGAATGGCGGCGCCTTTGGCCACACATTCCATGGGGTCGACGCCGCGCTCCACCTTCTTGCCCATGTATTTCTCGACAAAGTTTGAGACGATCGGCATGCGCGTGGGCCCGCCCACCATGATGACGGCATCGATCTTGTCGGGGGTGAGCTTGGCGTCCGCGATCGCTTGCTCAAGCGGATGCTGACAACGAGCAATCGTCGGCGCGACCAATTCTTCAAGCTTGGCGCGCGTGAGTTTCATCGTAAGGTGCTTGGGACCAGAAGCATCGGCGGTAATGAACGGCAAATTTAGTTCGGTCTCAAGCACGGTCGAGAGTTCGATCTTGGCTTTTTCCGCCGCTTCCTTAAGGCGAATGAGCGCCATCTTGTCGGCGGAAATATCGATCCCGCTTTCTTTCTTAAACTCGGCGGTCAAATATCCGATGAGCGCATTGTCCATATCGGTCCCGCCCAACTTGGTGTCGCCGGAGGTGGAGATGACTTCAAAAACGCCGCCGCCGAATTTCATGATGGTCACGTCCAAAGTACCGCCGCCCAAGTCGAAGACAAGGATGGTCTGATCCTTGCCGCTCTTGTCGAGGCCGTAAGAAAGCGCGGCCGCGGTCGGCTCATTCACAATGCGCACGACTTCGAGCCCGGCAATGGAGCCGGCATCATTGGTTGCCTGGCGCTGGGCGTCGTTAAAGTAGGCAGGCACGGTGATGACGGCTTTCGATACCGGCTCGCCTAAGAACGCTTCGGCGTCGCGCTTGATCTTTTGCAAAATGAAAGCGGAAATTTGCTCCGGCGTATATTCCTTGCCCGCCATCATGATTTTTTCGCCGGTGCCCATTTTGCGCTTGGCCGCGTAAACCGTGCCGTCGGGGTTCGCCACCGCTTGGCGGCGCGCCGGTTCGCCGACGAGGAGCTGTCCGTCCTTGGTCATGGCCACATACGAAGGAAACGCTTTTCCGCCGATCGACGCGCCTTCGGCCGCCGGGATCATGATGGGCGTATCGCCTTGCATGACAGAGGCGGCGCTGTTGGAAGTTCCGAGATCGATACCAATTATTTTAGGCATATGTATAATAATTTTTGGAATTTAGTTGTTAGTGGTTAGTTCTTACCGAAGTATTTATTCCGCCACGATCACTTTCGCCGGCCGCAGAACCTGATCATGGAGCCGATATCCGCGCTGTGCGACCTTAATGATCGTTCCGTGTTCCGCGCCTTCAACTTTTTCCATGCCGATCACTTCGTGCAAGAGCGGATCGTATTTTTCTTGACAGCCGATCTCCGTCATATCTTCGCCCCGTAAATATTCCTCAAACTTTTTTACCGTTTCGGCAAGCTCGGGGAAATGTTCATGCGCCGCGTAAAGCGTATCGAGCGCCGGCAAGAGCCGCATTAGCGATCCGGCGGTGGCAAATTTGGCCCACCCGATCCGTTCCTTGGCCGTATCGTTCTGGAAGTTAACAAGGTCAGCCTTGGCGCGCTTCCAGCCGTTTAGGTATTCGTCGGCTTGCTTCTTTAGCTCTTCAATAGTCGTATCGATTCTTTGTTCATCATTGGTATCCATGATTTTGCCAGAGGTTAGGGTTTAGGGGTTAGGGGTTAGTCCGTCACTAATCCCTAACACCTAATCTCTAATCCCTAAATTAAAACTTAATCGAATCAAGCAAGTTAAGAACTTTTTCGTAATCCATGCGCATGAGGCCGAGCACGCCGACGCGGCGGCCGGCGGTGGGTGCCAAATAGACGGTCGAGCAATTGTTTGAGAGCGGATTTTCTTCGCCAATAAGAAGCCGCGCGCCCGTCCCCGACTCCAGACCGCACACCATTTCATCAAGCTGATCAAGCGCCGCGGTTAAATTGATCGCGATCTCGCGCTCGATGAGTTCGGGTTTGGAGAAAAGATTTGAGAGACCGGTCACATAAACGTCGTCGCGGCCAAAACTGACAAAGACGCATTCGTGCGTTTTGGCGGCCAACGTTTTGGCCGCGGTGATTGCGCCGGCGCGCGCGCCAAAGACATCGGACAATCCGCTGTCGGCGCTTCCGGCTGAACGGTGATGCGCCAAGTGTTCGACGAAATACCGGTACGCCAGTTCGGTCGGTATGCGACCGGCCGAGGTATGCGGCTGAACCAAGTAGCCCGCTTCTTCAAGTTCGGCAAGCTCATTCCTAACGGTGGCCGGCGACACCTCAAGACCCGCCCGACGCGCCAAATGCAAAGAACCGACGGGTTCGGCGGTTTTCACATACTCGCGCACCAAGGTTTCCAAAAGCGCCTCTTTGCGGCTATCGAGCTTATCCATACCCCAAAACAATATTAGCACTCTATTGTATAGAGTGCTAATCCCTTCGTCAAGTGGTGGACGCATCGGCGTCCTTGGCTCGATGCTAATATGCTAATTGTACGAATATCACTAATCCGATACGAATTAGCAGAGTATTCGTTATATTCGTATCAATTCGTATATTGGCATCGAGACAAAATCCGCCCGAAGGCGG
>CAIQCM010000096.1 GCA_903870305.1 uncultured bacterium | reverse complement strand
TCATAATAAGGCCATGGAAATATTGGGCGTAAAAGTCGATGCCGTTACCAAAGCCGAAGCGATCGTGAAGATCGCGGCTTTTCTTGATGAACAAAAACAGCGTTTTATCACCACCCCGAACCCGGAGATAATTTTATATGCGCACGGACACCCGGAATACCGCGAGATCTTGAACAAAGCTGACCTGGCATTACCCGATGGCTTTGGCTTGCTGCTTGTTTCGGGGATTAAGCATCGCGTGAGCGGCGCCGATATGGTTCCGGAGATTGCAAGACAGGCGCGCGGGAAAAACCTTAAAATCGCCCTCCTGGGCGGTCTGAATCAAGAGACCATTGATACGGCCGCCGCAGCAATGCGGGGGTGGGGGAACAGGGTCGTTTATGCGAGCCACGGCGTGCCGAAAATGGAATGGAACAACGAGCAATTTCATGATAGAATTGCAAACGAGCTGGCTGCTACCGAACCGGAGGTTGTTTTCGTCGCTTTGGGCCACCCCAAGCAAGAACAATGGATCGACAAGTACCGCGCGTCGCTCCCTACGGTTCGCTTGTTCATGGGCTGCGGCGGCGCGCTCGAGTTTGTCGGGGGCGCTGCCAAACGCGCGCCCGTATTCATGCGCCGAGCCGGACTCGAATGGCTATGGCGCCTCATTCGCGAACCAAGGCGCATCAAAAGAATCTTGAATGCCGTGATCGTCTTCCCGCTTACCGTTGCCTATGCCCGTTTTCGGAAAAAATAAAGTGCGCGTTCGCTTTGCCCCCTCACCCACCGGCGAAATGCATTTGGGCGGTTTGCGCATGGCGCTAAATAATTACCTTTTCGCCAAACACAACGGCGGCGAATTTTTGTTGCGTATCGAAGACACCGACCAAGCGCGATTTGTTCCCGGTTCGATGCGCAATATTATTGAGACCTTGAAATGGGCGGGTATGGATTACGACGAGGGCCCGGTCCTTAACGGCGATGTCGTAACCGACAAAGGCGACCACGGCCCGTATCTGCAATCGCGTCGCTTGGATATTTATAAAAAGTACGCCGATGAATTAGTTGCGAACGGCCATGCTTATCCGTGTTTTTGCAATGCCGAACGGCTTGAGCAAATGCGTCACGAACAAGAACTTCGCAAAGAACCGCCGCGCTATGACGGCCTCTGCCGCAATTTGTCCGCCGCCGAAATAGCGGCAAAGCGCGCTGCCGGCGTTCGCGAAGTGATCCGCCTCAAGATGCCGCAAGAAGGGACTTCAAAATTCACCGACCTTGTCCGCGGCGAGATCGAGTTCGAGAACAAGTTGATCGACGACCAAGTGCTCATGAAATCCGACTGCTTCCCGACCTATCATTTGGCCGTGGTCGTTGATGACCATCTTATGGAGATCACGCATGTGATCCGCGGCGAAGAATGGATCTCGTCAACGCCCAAACACTTGGCGCTCTACTCGTTCTTCGGCTGGAAGCCGACGGAATACGCCCACATGCCGCTTATCCTCAAAGCCGGCGGCGGCAAGCTCTCGAAACGCGACCTTGCGACCTCGGCCATGGGTTATATTGCGGAAGGATATAGTAAGGAAGCGCTGTTAAACTTTGTCGCGCTCCTCGGCTGGCACCCCAAGGGCGACAAGGAGCAAATGACGATTGGAGAAATGATCGAGAATTTCGACCTAGCGCAAGTGAACAAGGCCGGCGCCATTTTTACGACCGACAAACTCGACTGGCTGAACGGCTTGTACATCCGCAGTTTGTCTCATGAAGAATTCTCCAAACAAGCGAGGCCCTTTCTGGAAAAGGCCGAGTTCATCGACGCCGCATTCCCCGAGGACAAACTGATCAAATACGCCGCGCTCGAACAAGCGCGCATTAAAAAATTTACCGAGCTCGCGCCGGCAATAGAATTTATGTTCAAGGCGCCTCTGCCTGATAAGACGATTATCTGTTGGAAAAAACAAGAGCCGGCCAACGCCGTAAAAAATCTTGAGGCGGTATTGCCGGTCATCGATAATATTTCCGAAAAAGAATTCAATGTTCAAGCCCTCGAAGCGGCGATCAAAGCATTAATCGCAAGCGCGGGTACGTCGGTCGGCGAAACGCTTTGGCCGATGCGCGTCGCGCTTTCGGGGCGCGCGGCCTCGCCGGGACCGTTCGACATTGCCGCCGCCTTGGGCAAAAACGAGACCATGAGCCGTCTTCAGACCGCCATAAAAATTTTGCGCACATGAAAAAGATCATCATCGCCGCCGTCGCGATCCTAGCGCTCACCTCGACTCGAGGCGTTTTTTCCGATCCCGTAAAAACCGATGTTTTAAACATCAACGACCAGATCGTCGCCAAAAAGCAGCAGATCAGCGACCTTAACAAACAGATTTCTGCAAGCCAAGACACGATCAGCGCCCTGCAAAACTCCGAAGATACTCTGCAAAACGAGATCGCCATTCTGGACAATCAGATCGCAAAAAATAAACTCGACGTCGAAGCGACGCAAAGCCAGATCGATGAGACAACGCTTGAACTTCAGGATCTTGACGCACAGCTTTCTGCGATGGAAAAGCATATCGACTCCGACCGCGACATGCTCGGAAACCTCATTAGGAAGATCGATCGCGAGGATGACCGTTCGGCGCTCCTCGCCCTGTTCATCTCCGACGACCTTTCGTCGATCTTCAGCCGCGTTAAATCGATGACCGACCTTCAAGGCGACATGCTTTCGACCGTCAAACGCTTGCAAGAAGAAAAAGCCGCCGCCCTATCAAAACGCGCCGAACGGCTTGCGAAGAACAACGACTTGAGGAAGCAAAAAGACCAGCTCGAAGTCGACCAGATCCGCATGACCGATACGCTCGCAAGCAAACAGGAGCTCATGGACTCGACGCGCAATTCCGAGAATAAGTATCAAGGACTGATCTCTTCGCTTCGTAGCGAAGCCGATTCGGTGACGAGCGACATCACCTCGCTTGAGGACCAGGTAAAGCAGCGGATTGCCGCCGATGACCGCTTCCCTACGGGCGATGTTATTTTGTCTTGGCCGGTTAATAGCCGCACGATCACCACCACTTTCCATGACCCCGATTATCCCTTCCGCCGCATCATGGAGCACCCCGGAGTCGATATCGGTTCGACGCCGCAAGGCACGCCGGTGCACGCGGCGGCGCCCGGTTACATCCTTAAAGTTCATGATGGGGGATACGGCTACAGCTATGTCATTATTCTGCACGCGGATGGCATTTCCACCGTCTATGGTCATTTGTCGCGAATCACCGCCACCGAAGAAACCTATGTTGATCGCGATGACGTGATCGGCTACTCCGGCGGCATGCCCGGCACCCGCGGCGCCGGCCCCATGACTACCGGGCCTCACCTGCATTTCGAAGTGCGCGTGAGCGGCATTCCGACTGATCCAATGGATTACCTAATGCAATAAAAACCGCCTATTTACGGGCGGTTTTTGCTTTATCCACCGCAGCGGCATTGTGTTCGGTTTTTGTTCGGGTTAGAATAGAAGCACGATCTAATTCACCTGTGGATAAATATATGACATTTATTTCTCTCACTAAAAAACAGCGCGCGGTCTACGAGGTTATTAATTACCATATCCGTTCTTTTGAACGACCGCCGACAGTGCGTGAAATTGCTGGCGAGCTCGACTTGGCGCCGGCGACGGTCCAAGAGCATATCGATGCCTTGCGCGAAAAGGGCTACATCGAAAAGAACGAACTCGCGCCAATGAACTTGTTCGCCGCCGCCATTCAACTGCCGCTTGCCGGACTTATTACCGCCGGCGTGCCCATTGAGGCGATCGAGACCAATGAGACCATGGCCGTGCCGGCAAACCTCGTGGTCGACAGTGCCAACTCCTACATTCTTAAGGTCAAAGGACAGTCAATGATCGAGGACGGCATTTTGGACGGCGATTACGTCATTGTCGAGCGCAATCCGTCGCCGCACAACGGGGATGTCGTGGTCGCACTCCTAGACAACGCTTTCGCCACCTTAAAACGTTTCTACCGCGAACCCAACCGTATCCGCTTGCAGCCGGCCAACTCGACCATGGATCCCATTTACGTTCGAGATGTCTCCATCCAAGGGATCGTTAGAGCGGTCATTCGGCAGTTCGCCAGAGCGTGATTTAAGAACCAACAACCAAGAACCAATTTCCAAAAATAACCAAACACCAATATTAATTTCCAAAAAGTAAGCTTGGAAATTGGTTCTTGGTCCTTGGTTCTTACCCAAAGGTTATGACTCATCAAAAATACAATGACCCGGTAGACGTGTTGGCCTCCTTCTGCGGCACCAAGGCCGTGCCGCACGCGATCAAATGGGGCAAGCGCCGCTATAATATCGACAAGGTTAATTTGGTCCATGTAGCGCAGGAGGGAATTGGCAAGGTATTCTACTTTTCCGTCTCCGACAAACTCAATTTCTTCAAGCTGCGTTTTGATACGAATAATCTGGAGTGGCGGTTGTTGGAACTTTACAGCGAATAATTACAAATTATATAAGGAAGGTTCTCGGCTGCCTGCGGGCAGCGACGCGATGCTAATCTGCTAATGCATGCGAATCTACTAATAACGGACAAGCGGCGGCGCGACATGGGGACGGATTAGTAGATTCGCATGCATTCGTGTATTGGCATCGCGTCGCCCCGAGGGGCCAACAGTCTTCCTTATATAATTTGTAATATTGGCATCGCGTCGGCCGCTCGCCGTAGGCGAGGCGCCCCCATTCGCCATTATGAATATATTCCTACACGCCGACATGAACAGTTACTTCGCCTCGGTCGAGCAGCAGGCCAATCCGTTTCTGCGCGGGCGTCCGGTCGCGATCTGTTCCCGGATATCACGAAACGCTTGTATCATCGCTTGTTCCGTTGAAGCCAAGAAACTGGGGATCAAGACCGGTTTTAGCTTGAGCGAAGCAAAGGAGGTTGCGCCGTCGATTGTCGCGCTCGAAGTCGATCCGCCAAAAGTGAGAAACACGACCAAAAGCATTTTCGCCATTTTCGCCGACTATACATCGGCGATCGAGGCGTATTCGATCGATGAAGCGTTCTTGGACCTCTCCGGCCACGTTCCCGATCTTGAAGCGGCGCGCAAACTCGCATTAACGATTAAAGAACGCATTAAAAATGAAGTGGGGGATTGGCTCCGGTGCTCGATCGGTATCGCACCAACGCGCTGGCTCGCCAAATTCGCCGGCGAGCTGCAAAAACCCGACGGCCTCACGATCTTAAGAATTGAAGATCTGTCGCGCGTGTATGCCGGCCGCGCCGTAGACGAGGCGTGGGGGATTGCCGACGGCTGGAAGGCGCGGCTTGGAACGCTTGGAATCGAGACCTTGGATCAACTTTTAAAATACGATCCCCTGAAACTCAAACGTCGTTTTGGGATTTCCGGATATTTGCTTTGGGCCGACATTGCGGGTATTGACCTTGGGCGCGCCGCGCCGGATGAAAAACAACCGCCTAAAAGCATTGGCCATTCTTATGTTTTCCATCGCCGAACCGATGACCCAAAACAAATATCCGCGATCATGATGAAATTATGCGAAAGGGTCGGCGTGCGCTTGCGAAAAAACGGTCTTGAGGCGAAACGGATCGGTGTCGGTTGGTGTTATGAAGAAAGCGGCACTGGGAACAATGTCCGATGTTTCGACCCTGTCTTTGAGTCATACGACATCTTTAGCGCCGCGTGGCGCGCTTTTTGCGCCGGCTGGAACAGAAGGACCGTGACCTCGCTCGCGGTCACGGCGCTCGAGCTCGCGCCGACCGTTGCGCAGACATCCATCTTCAGCGATAAAACAAAAAGGCAAAATATTTCCGCCGCGCTCGACGCCGTTAACGGCCGCTACGGCGATTACACCGTCATTCGCGGACAAATGTGGGGCACGAATGGCTATGCCCCTGACCGCGTCGGTTTCAGGCAAAGCGTCGAGGCGATAAGAGCCGACGAAAAAATTTTTACGACCAACGAAAACTATTGAATGGGCGAGGGGATGGGCGCGAGATCTTGCAATGTTAAGATCTTTTTTTCCAAGGTAAAGGACATGACGGGGCTTGCCGTTCCAAGGTTCAAAAGACGGACACCGCTTCGCGCCCCATCGGACCAATTAAGTTCTCGAGCGATACTGGCGAGGGGGTTGTCGCTCAAGTGCCAAAGGGCGCGCGTGTCGTCCGGCGGCGAGTCGGTATTATCGAGCCGGACCAATAAAACACTGCCGCCACTCACGTCCCATATCGCTATGCCGGTGTCGGGAAGCGAGTTGTCATAGTATCCGCGAGCGCGATTTTCAATGAGGAAATATTCGGCACCCAACGACGGCCCGTTGGGCTGATCGCGGTCTATCCTGATCGCCGAGCCGTCGGCGGGTAGTGTCTGCACGCTTATTTCCTGAACCTTTGGAATGACCTTGGGCGCAAGCCATCCTTTGCTTGCCCTGGTATACGGATCAAGATTAAGGTCAGTGTGAGGATTGCTCATGAGCGAGAACGCGCCGACGGAGATGTCATTCAAATTGAAAATATATTTTGCAAAACAATGGGTGATCGCACCAAACTCCGGCGTCGAACCGAGCGGCGTGCCGATATAGAGTTCACCGACCTTATTGATCGTTACGCCGTCTACGGCGATCGGCGTTGCCTTTAATTCGTCCGAATATACATTATCAATCTCGTCGACGGGATCCCCGTACTGCGGAATAACCACAATGACCGCCAATTCGTCGGAAGACAAAACTCCGTCGCTGTTCGCATCGTATTTCTTGAAGTCAAAATCCGGTTCGGCTTTCTTGACCGCTTCGGCGGTGCGCTCGGCGGCGCCCGTTTTAAAACCGTCGTTATTATGGATAAAGGAGTCATCGGACCAATAGTGCTCGGGCGGTTTGTCCGCAGAATACCAGCCGAGGATCCCCGCATTAACTATCTTCACCTTACCGTTCGATTGTTTGTCGAAATAATCGGCAACGCTGGGCGCGGCGCCATAGACCACTCGTTCCAGCACCGACTTGTCGGGAGCCGCATCTTGCGGCCGTTTGGGGTCCCAAAGAATGAACAGGACGTTCTTTGTTACGACGCCGGTCGAGGCGGGCGGCGAGGCGGCAGGAGTTGTCGCAGGAGGTTGAGCTGTAGCTTCGGGCGCAACAGGCGCGACCACGGGAACAGCATCGGGCGCCTTTAGCGGATCAAGATCAGAGGCAATGTCAGGCGAGGCGTCACGTTCTTTGGCCCACCAATATTGTCCGGCGCCGGTGATATCAACGCCGTATTTATATGCGGTGAGGAACGCATCGGGAATAGTAACGATCTTGTTTATCCAATCCGCACCAAAGATCATTTGCGCCATCGCTTCAGTGGTTATCCAACGCAAGGTTCCGCCGTGAGAAACGGCATAAACCTTTGGGTTGGATCCGGTTTTAACGATCTCAACGCCGGGCCGCATGGTGACGAGACCCGTGAGCGTCAAAGCCGCCAGGTCGTCATCAGAGATCGTCTTTACGCCGTTAAAATTCGTATACCATGAAAAATATGCCGCTTCATTTGGAAAAGCCATGCGTTTTCCATCTGAAGTCACGTAGTAAACCGCCGATGAGCTTCCTTTGACCAGGTCGCCGGCGGTGGGAGTATAGGCGGCGCGAACACCCCAAAAGGGGACGAGCAAAACAGCCAAAACAATGAATTTTAAACACGATCGGCATTTCATGTAATTATTATACAATATTTTGATTTTTATTGCGCTTTAAAAAAACGCCGCTTGTTTTTACAAACCACGATCTCAGTTAAATTACAAAATTTGTCGCATGGGGGATAGGGCCGTGAATGTTGAAATATAATATATCATGCGTCGTTCAATATATCTTATGCGACACTAGCCATATCCGAAAAAGCTAGTGTCGCATAAGATAGCGTTTGTTTTACAACGCTTGGCAATTCCCCTAAAGCCAATCGTCGCAAAACAAACGCCTGTTATTGACACTCGTGCTGATTTAACGCTGATCAAATAAACTCGTGACCTCTATACACCTCGGCGTCGTAATTCATCATTCATCATTCATCATTCGACATTCAACCAAGGTATCAACATACCACCCAAATCGTCCTAGGGCATCCTATGGTCGGACGTTTTTACCAAAAACCAAAATACCCGTCCTATTGGTTCGCTTTATAAAAAATTTTGTCGCCAAAGCGCGCGTCGATGTATAAAAGCTGTTTTCTGGCGGCGGGGTTGAATTTTCCGGCCAGCGCCGACGATAAAGTTTTTAATTGATCCGGAACATCGACGTGCGGATCAAAAACCGCATACCAACCTTCGACCGTGATGACTTCAAGGTCATCGTTCAACGGATCAAATTTAAACAATTGATCGCGGATCCCCACTTGTGTCGCAAAATATTTATGGAGATCGATAACGGCCTGAAGCCAATCCGGTTGAACAAGAACTTTCCCCGGCTCAAAGATTGTACTGTCATTGGAAAGCGCGATAAGCGAATCGCCTTCGCCCTTCACCGCTTCGCGCAGGCCTTTGCCTTCTTGGTCCAAAAGATACGACTTGTCCCCTATCATGAGACGATAGGTCGGCTGGCGTTCCATGACCGTCACCTCTAGTCGTTCAAAATGTTTTTTAACATCGACGGATAACAGATCGGGAAAACGCGCCATAATATAATTCTTTACGCCGATGGTCGGAAGTTCGAAATAATGATCCTTGGGGACCACATAATAATCGTAACCGGCAAGTGTTTGCGCGGCGGCGGCCTTCACCATGATAGGGTCGATGTTCACAGTTCCGTTAACGGTCACTTTTCCGATGCGCAAAAGCGGCGAATATGCAAAAACATAGATTATGGCGGCCGAGGCAACAACAAACCCGACCGAACGAAGGATCAAAAGTCGCGGGCGCTCGAGCGAGCGGTCAAAGAACGGATTGTCCCATGATTGCGAATGGAAATCGCGAACGCGTTTCATATAACGATCCGGGTGATATGTTCGGCGAGACGGGCGACGACCTCGTAATTGATCGTACCGGCGCATTCCGCCAATTCATCGGCCGATACTGCGCGCTTTCCGTCGCGCCCGATAAGCGTGACAATATCGTTCTCTTTCGCGCGGGCGGCCGACGTGGCATCGACAATGATCATGTTCATGCAAACGCGGCCCATGACGCGGCATTTTTTGCCGTTGATCAACACGTGACCGCATGAGGACAGCGACCGGTCGTAACCGTCGGCGTATCCGACCGGGACAATGGCGATCATCGTGGGCTTTTTTGTCTTTTCCGTAAGACCATAACCCACCGGCGTTCCTGTCTTGACCTGTTTAAGAAGCGCGATGCGCGAGCGCCATGAAAGCACCGGCTTGAGTTCCGCGCCGCGTTTTTGTTTTTTATAGCGAGCGGCGACAAGCGCGGACGGATTAAGCCCGTAAAGACCGATCCCTATTCGCGCCGCCGTTAAAACCGTTTCCGGCCGGGTCATGATCGCAGCGCTGCAAGCCGCATGAATGACCGGAAGCGCAAAACCGCTGGCCTCGATCAGCGAAATGGCGTGCGTGAAACGCTCGATCTGCAGATCGCCGTAGGTCGGGTTGTCGACATCCTCAATATTGGCAAAGTGCATAGCCGCACCTTCAAGGATGACTCCGGCGGCGCGGATCATGTGGGCCATCGCCAGCGCCTGTTCGGGAAAAATACCTTGGCGCGTGGCGCCGGTATCGATCTTAAGGTGAACGCGAATCTTGTTTTTATTTCGTAATTTTGACAATTCTTTTACCGTTCGCGCCGATGAAACCAAAAGTCGCAGATTGTATTTTACCAATTCCCCAAGCCGCGGATATGGCACCCAGCCCAAGACAATGATCGGCGCCGCTATCCCCTCTTGGCGCAACAAAACGGCCTCGTCGATTGAATCGACACCAAACCACTCGCCTTTGCCTTTTTTAATCGTATGTTGGATCTCTTTGGCGACTAACGCCGCGCCGTGGCCATAAGCGTTGGCTTTGATCGTCCAAATGGGCGTCGCGGAGCCGCATAAACCGCGAAAAACCTCCAAGTTGTGCCGGAGGTTTTTGCGCGACAATTCGATCCAGGTTTTCTGATTATTTTTTTTCAATGCGGTCAAAGCCACAATAAGGAATGAGCGCTTCGGGGATCTTAACGCTCCCGTCGGCTTGCTGGTAATTCTCCAAAATGGCGACGATCGTGCGGCCGATCGCGAAGGCGGTTCCGTTCAGCATATGCACAAAGCCGTGTTCGGTCTTGCCGGCGGCCGAGCGCTTGAAACGGATATTAAGGCGCCGCGCCTGCCAATCAGTGGTCGTCGAAGTCGAATGCGTTTCGCGGAATTTATCTTCCGACGGGATCCATGCCTCAATGTCGTATTTGCGAGCGGCGGGGTCGCCCAAGTCGCCGGAGCCGATGTTAAGAACATGAAAGTGCAGCCCCAGCCCTTTCATCATTTTTTGTTCAAGCGAAGAGAGCAGTTTATGTTCGGCGTCATCATGCTCGGGAAGGACGAATGAGACCATTTCCAACTTGTCGAATTGATGGACACGCAAAATTCCGCGCGTATCTTTGCCGTACGAACCGGCTTCGCGGCGGAAACAGGTGGAAAAAGCCACGTAGCGCTTTGGCAGTTCCGCGGCCTCGAACACTTCATCCATGTGCATGGGTCCCACCGACTGCTCGGAGGTGCCGACCAGATACAGATTGTCGGCGGCAAAATGATAGACCTCGTCGGCAGAACGATCCAAATAGCCCATGGCCTTCATCGCCTTTTCGCCGACCATGACCGGCGGAATGACCGGAACAAAACCCTCTTTCATGAGAATATCGAGCGCATAGCGCACAATGGCGAATTCGAGAATTGCACCCGCGCCTTTCAAATAACCAAAACGCGAACCCGAGACCTTTGAGGCACGATCAACGTCGATAATGTCAAGCGCTTCGCCCAAAGTAAGGGCGTCCTTTGGTTTGAAATCAAACTGCGGCCGCTTGCCCGAAATGAGCGCAACCTCGTTGCCGCTTTCTCCGGGAGCGATCTTGACGTCGGGAGCCGGCAAATTCGGGATCCTCATCAGTTCGGCGACAAGCTCGCCATCGATGAGCTTAAGTCGTTCATCGAGCGCCAAAAATTCTTCCTTGAGTTTTGAAGAATCGGCGAGTAATTTTTTCTTTTCTTCCGGCGTTGCTTTTGGCACGGCCGCCGACAACTCCTTTTGAAGCGCACGGGTTTTTTCGGCGCTGGCCTGAAGTTCGCGCTTTACCGTGTCGAGCTTGAGAAGTTTGACGATGTCGATGGAAACGCCTTTGGCCGCCGCGCCTTTTTTCACGGCTTCGGGATTTTCGCGGATGAATTTAATGTCGAGCATATCAATTTTTGGAAATTGGTTCTTGGTTCTTGGTTATTCTCCCGATTCGGGGCGCAGTGTAGGAAACAGAATGGTTTCTTTAACCGAGTGAACGCCGGTAAGAAACACCGCGAGACGATCGATGCCCATGCCAAAGCCGGCGGTCGGCGGCATGCCGATCGAAAGCGCTTCAATAAAATCATTATCGGTCTCCTGCGCTTCTTCAGCCCCCTTCGCACGCAGAACATCCTGTTCGCGGAAACGCTCGGCTTGATCGGTCGGGTCGTTTAATTCGTTGTAGGCCTTGCACAGCTCAACGCCCTTGGCTACCAACTGAAAGGTCGCGACCTTCGAGGGATCGTCCTTGCGGCGTTTTGCAAGCGGGATCATTGCCACCGGGTAATCGGTCAGAAAGGTTGGTTGAATAATGGTTCCGCGGCAATATTCCTTATAAAGCGCTTCAACCATTTCGCCGAAACCAAAGACGCTTCCAACGTCGACGCGAAGCGCTTTCTTTTTTATCTCGGCAAACAGTTTTTCTTCGGTATCGGTGACGTTGATATCGATCCCCGTCTTTTCCAAAACAAGGTCGCGTAAGCTGATGCGCGGAAACGGCGCCGTAAAATCCAACATCATGCCTTCGTGCTCCAGCTTGAGCGAACCGCCGTTAACCGCCGACAGAATACCGGCAAGCAAGCGCTCGGTAAGTTTCATGAGGTCCTCATAGTCGGCATACGCCCAATAAAATTCGACCTGGGTGAATTCCGGGTTGTGCGAGTGGTCGATCCCTTCGTTCCTGAAACAGCGCGCGACCTCATACACCTTTTCAAAACCGCCAACGACCAAACGTTTCAAGTACAATTCCGGGGCAATGCGCAGGAAAAGGTCGATGTCGAGCGCGTTGTGGTGCGTCTTAAAAGGACGCGCCGCCGCGCCGCCGGCCAATGGCTGTAGGATCGGCGTTTCCACTTCCATAAATCCCTCCGCATCAAGGAACGAGCGGATCGTCTTCACGATGAGCG
>CAIQCM010000095.1 GCA_903870305.1 uncultured bacterium | reverse complement strand
CCCTAACTATTCATTTTTAGCGAGCTTGCCTTAGCGGCAACGACTCGATGCTAATATGCTAATCCCTACGAATCTGACGAATGACGATACTAATCTAATTTATCCCAAGCTCTCATATGAAATCACTGGCATATGTTTTGCCGTACATAATTCATTTGGACGATTCTTAAAAGAAAAACGCTATTGCGATCTTTTGGAAAAGAAATTTGTCGAGGCGGGATTTTCTTACAAAAGAGAATATTCTCCTACAACCAAGGACGACCGAGTCGATTTCTTAATTGATGATAAAATCATTATTGAGGTAAAAGCCAAAAAATATATTCTTCGTTCTGATTATCATCAACTTCAACGATATCTACAAATATCTCACATCAAATTAGGCCTGATTGTGAACTTTAGAAATCGGTTTTTGAAACCCAGTCGAGTGGTACGCATAGACACAGAGCGCCGTAATTTATTCGTATAATATTTGTTAGATTCGTAGGGATTGGTATATTAGCATCGAGACCAAAGCCCGAGAGGGATTTGAATATGTCGGAATTCTATCATGAGGAACTGTCCTACGCGTTAATCGGCCTCGCGTTTAAAGCCCACAAGACGGTCGGCCGTTTTGGCAAAGAACGCGATTATTGCGTTGCGCTTGAGAACGAACTCAAGGCCGCAGCCATTCCCTTTTCCCGTAAAGGATCGGTCGCCGGGTACCGTGTCAATTATATTATTGACGGCAAGATCGCTCTGGTCGTGCGCGCGAAAAAATATCTGCTCATGGACGATTATTGGAAGATCAAAAAATGCCTTCATGCACTGAACTTGGACTTGGCACTGCTTCTAAATTTTAAAACGGATTTCTTGAAGCCAATAAGAATAATAAAAGGCGCCCGCCCGCCGGGCGCGGGCTTGCCGGTAATCGAGATCGGAGATTAACAAAAACAACCACCTTTTATGGTGGTTATTTTTGGTGCGGGTAGGGAGAGTCGAACTCCCATCTTATCCTTGGCAAGGATACATAATAGCCGCTATACGATACCCGCGAAGTGAGGAGCAAAGCGGACGAGCTTGCTCGTACGCTTTCTCCGAACGAGCGGGTACAAAAACCGGAGTTTTTGTCACCCGCGCGTCCTTCGCCAACGCTCCAAAATATATCAGAACTGAATATTTTGCGCAAGAATGCGGATGGCGTGGCGATTAGGAGAGAAAAAAAATTAAATAAGGAAGGCGCGAGGGCCTTCCTTATGCATAGGCCGCAATCGGCACGCTACGATGGCAGAGGGGGTGCGATTGGGTTATGCGTGACGAACAACGGGGCTTGCGGCGAGGTCAAAAACATGTCAAAGCTCGCCGCAAGCTCTTTCACCCACCGTTCAAGGTCGTACTCGAACGAATCCTCTTTGACGCAAAGAAAAAAGGACATGAGCGAATGGCTACCGCAGCTGTATCCGTTCCCCTCCTTCAAAACCCTCGCCCGGGGAACGAAGGTCGTTTCGAAGGCGCGGCGTGCAGCAGTCCAAGCCGTTCCCTCGTCAACCGCATAATTGCGAAACGCGTCGGCGTAACAAAGGTTCACACCAAACCGACTCTGCCCACGCTGCCACAGCATACTCTCCCCTTGGGTCCATTCGATATAGATCTGGAAGAGGGGTAGGCCTTCTGGCGAAGTGGTTTCGTATGTCGCCATTCCCTTTCCTTCACCTATCTCCCTCTTTTGGATCAATTGCAGCATCAGCATCTTTTCCTCCTCAGATTGAAAAAGTTCGAATCTGTATCGAAGGATATACCCGTTCTTGCCGACTGTAAATGCCGGAATACGGGGCTGGCATTCGCGACTATTGACAAAACATCAATAAATCGGTATTTTTCTCTATTCCTTGAAAATTGATCCAAAACATCGCCCACCTAACGAGCAACAGGAGAGACCATGGCCAAAGCAAGGCGCATTCCAAAGATCGAGACCCTGACAGAGACCTTCCCCTTCCCGATCAAGAACCTGCAACTGATCGACCTTCGACTGACAGAGGGCACCACTTTAGCTGTTTCAATCGAAGAAGAACAGCCGAGCGACGAGGTTTCTATCGGGCTTCGGTTCAGCAACCCAAACAAATCCGAAACCATCCTTTTTGAGGATACGGTGGAACTCACAAAGTTGCCGCCGACGTCCATAACGACGAGCGTTATGGCCGAAGCCACGACGCATGGGAGAGTCCTCAATCTCTCAATGAAAGAATTGGCGGAGCATATCTTTGCGGCCGCCGTCTCCCTCTGTGGCGAGGTCGTGCTCGAGTTGGACATCTCCGGCGATCCAGAAATGGATGACCGTCGCATGGTGGAACTGTCGATCGTAGCCAGAACATTCGCCGTATCAACCAAGGTTCTGTTCTCCTCGCTAACATCGTTTTTGGAAAAAGATGATGGAAACGGTGAGGACATGGACGAGGATGTGCAGGACCAGTAGAACCAACGCGACTTAAGAAAGCCGCACACAAGGGGACCGATGAGTCGGCCCCTTTTTATTTTTTTGTTTCTGGATTCCTGCTTTCGCCGGAATGACAATGGATATACAATATATACATATATGACCAACTCCGAGATCGCAAAACAACTCATGGAAATGGCGGCGTATTATGAGATGAAGATCACGCCGGCGACCAAACCCGTGGATACTATTCGCTTTAAGCCGCGCGCATACGAACGGGCGGCGCAGGCGGCGGAAGGATTTGCCGAGCCGCTTGAAGAAATTTACCGCCATGGCGGCGAAAAACAGATCATTAAAGAAGTTCGTGGTATTGGTCCGGGCATTGCGGCGCATATTGCTTCCATGGTTAAGACCGGCACATTTCCCGAACTTAAAGCCGAACGGAAAAAGACGCCGGTCAACATTGCCGAACTCATGCAGGTCGAAGGCATTGGCCCGCGTTCTATTAAAACGCTTTGGGTGGAACTTAAAGTTAAAGACCTTAAAACGCTCGAAGCCGCTTGCCGCGCCCACAAGATCGACCGCTTGCCGCACTTTGGCGAAAAATCGGAACAGAAGATATTGCGTTCGATCGAACATTTGAAATCTTCCACCGGACGGCACCTCTTGGGCGAGGCGCTGCCGCTTTCGCGCCGTCTGGAAGAACGGATAAAAAATATCCCCGGCGTAACGGCTGCAACAACGGCCGGCTCGGTGCGCCGTCGGCAAGAGACAATTGGCGACATTGATATTTTGGTAACGGCCAAAGATCCGCGCAAAGTTCACGAGGCGTTCATCAAAATGCCCGAGGTCGTGAGGGTGGTCAGGAAAGGCGATGGCGAGGGAATTACCTCGGTGATTTTGTCCGATAACATCCAGGCCGATGTTCGTATTTTAAAAGACGACGAATACGGCGCCGGGCTGCAGTATTTTACAGGCGACAAAAATCATAACGTCAAACTGCGCACACTGGCGATTAAAAGGGGCTTCAAGCTTTCCGAGTACGGATTGTTTAAAGGCAAAAAGCGCGTCGCCGGCAGAACCGAAAAAGAAATATATAAAGCGCTGGACATGGACTGCCCGCCGCCGGAACTCCGCACCGACGAAGGCGAGATTGAGGCGGCGCGCGCCCACAAACTCCCCAACCTTATCGGCTACAACGATATTAAAGGCGACCTGCAGGTGCAGACCGACTGGACCGACGGCGATTCGTCGATCGAGGAAATGGCGCTTGCGGCGAAAAAGGTTGGACTGGAATATATTGTCATCACCGATCATACCAAATCGCTTGCCATGACCGGCGGGCTTGATGAGAAAAAATTAGAAAAACAAATTAAGGCGATCGCGGCCATCAATAAAAAAATAAAGGGCATCACCGTGCTCTCCGGAAGCGAAGTTAATATAATGAAAGACGGCTCGCTTGATATTGATGACGCGACGCTCGCCAAACTCGATTGCGTCGGCGCTTCGGTGCATTCATATTTCAAT
>CAIQCM010000094.1 GCA_903870305.1 uncultured bacterium | reverse complement strand
TTGTCGCAAGCTACGGCGGCGCCTATCCCGAGATCGCAAATAATCTCGCCACGGTCAAAGATGAGGTCGCGAAAGAATACGACAAGTTCTCGAACACGCTCAAAGACGGATTGAATAAATTCAACAAAGAGTTTATTGCCGCCAAGAACAACCCTACGATCTTCGTCGAAACAATGGCGAAGAACGCCTTTGACCTTTATCAATCGTCGGGTCTGCCGTTCGACGTCACCTTCGACCTCTTGGATGAAAGCGGTTTTGCTTATGATCGCGCCGCCTTGCAAAAACGCGCCACCGATCTCATGAAAGACCATCAGCAAATCTCTAAAGCCGGCTCGATTGGAAAATTTGGCGGGCACGGGCTTATCCTCACCGGCGAGGTTAAGGCCTCAAACGAAGACGAGGTTAAGCGCGTGACGCGCATGCACACGGCCACCCACTTGCTGCATACGGCGCTGCGCCAAGTGCTGGGCGACGAAGTGCATCAGCAGGGCTCTGACATTACGCCCGAGCGTTTGCGTTTCGATTTTACTTATTCGCAAAAAATGACGACTGAACAAATTTCCGCGGTCGAAAAGATCGTTAATGATGAAGTTATAAAAGATGATGCGGTTAGAATGATGGAAATGCCGTTTAAGCAGGCCATCGCCGAGGGCGCACTCGCTTTTTTCAAAAATAAGTACCCGGAAACGGTCAAGGTCTACTCGATCGGCGGCTTTTCCAAAGAGGTTTGCGGCGGCCCGCATGTTACCCACACCCATGAGGTCGGGCAGGTGAAGATCATCAAGGAAGAAGCGGTTTCGGCCGGCGTTCGCCGGATACGGGCTACTATCGAACCGTAAAATGGCTTAATTAAGCCATACCCATACCCCTTGACCGCCTTCAATATTTAGCTTAATATAATAAGCAAGTTGGCTCTCTTGCCAATTAAATTAGTTTTTGCTAGTATCCATGACAGATAACGCATCCACCAAGGATGTCATCGAGGCGCGCGGATCGGTTGAAGAACTGCTTCCCGCTGCGACCTTTAAAATAAAGCTCGAAACAGGTCAAACGATCCTCGGCTTTTTGTCTGGCAAGATGCGTTTGAATCGCATTCGTCTTCTCCCCGGCGACGAAGTTAAAGTGGAGATGACACCATACGACTTGACCAAAGGCCGGATCGTCTACCGATATTGACGCCTTTTTTTATTTCACATGAAAGTACGATCATCCGTAAAAAAGATCTGCGCCGAATGCACGCTTATCCGAAGAGGCAAGCGGCTTTTTTGCATCTGCAAAAAGACACCTAAACATAAACAGCGTCAAGGTTAACCTATGGCTCGTATTGCCGGCGTCACCCTCCCACCCAACAAAAAGCTCGAATTCGCGCTCTGCTATATTTATGGCATCGGTTCGATGACCGCCAAGAAGGTTTTGGTTGCAACCGGCGTCGATGGCAACATCCGCGTTAAGGACTTGAACGAGGAAGACGTGAACAAGCTCCGCACCCAAATTGAGAAGAACCTTAAGGTTGAAGGCGAACTGCGCCGCGAAGTGATGGGCAACATCAAGCGCCTTAAGGACATCGGTTCTTACCGCGGCTCGCGCCACGCCAAGGGTTTGCCGGCGCGCGGACAGCACACCAAAACCAACAACCGCACCGTGCGCGGCAATGTCCGCCGCACCATGGGCAGCGGCCGCATCAAGCTTGAAAAGACATAAACCCACCCAACATGCCAGAAGAGAAGAAAACAACCGCCGTCGAAGGCGTCGCCGACAAAAGCAAAGCCAAGCCGCGCGCCAAAAAGAACAAGGTCGCCAAACATGTGGCGACCGGGCGCATTCATATCCAAGCCACCTACAACAACACCGTGGTCACCGCCACCGACCTGCATGGCAACGTTCTCGCTTGGTCTACCTCAGGGCACCTCGGTTTCCGCGGCCCCAAGAAGGCCACCCCGTACGCCGCCGGCATGGTGATCCGCGACGTCGCCGAAAAGGTCAAGCCGATGGGCTTTACCGAAGCGCACATCTTCATCAAAGGCGTTGGCCAGGGCCGTGACGGCGCGCTCCGCGCTTTGCACGCGCAGGGACTTTCCGTGCTTTCCATGAAAGACATTACCCCTATTCCGCACAACGGGCCGCGCGCTGCCAAGCCGCGCCGCGTCTAATCTACCTATGGGACGAAACCTCGGACCAAAACATAAACTCTGCCGCCGCGTCGGTGAAAAGCTCTGCGGGAACGACAAGTGTCCCGTTGCTCGCCGTCCGTTCAAGCCCGGCGTTCACGG
>CAIQCM010000093.1 GCA_903870305.1 uncultured bacterium | reverse complement strand
GTCGGCTTCGGCCTCCTCGCAATGACGTTAGTTGTTGATTAGCCAAAGTATTTTTCTTGATAGAATCTTATCAATTGTTCCACCTCCGGCAAGCATGAGGGGTCGCCGGCGCCGACCTTGGTGCGCGCTTGGACCTTTTCCAGCGTATCCGCGCCTTCTAGGACCGCCTCTTCAATATCATGATCCGTCACTTTCATGACCTTGTCGACAATACGCGCGCCTTCGATAACAATGCGGCTGCGCTGATCGGTCTTCCGGAAATAATCGTTGATCGCCGAGCGCAAGGCCTTGTCGGAAAGCACCGAGCAATGAATTTTGCGGTCGGGAAGACCGCCCAAGCGTTCAATGATGTGTTGCGGCTTGATCGCAAGCGCTTCCTCTATCGTTCGTCCCCCGTTCTCAACGATCATGACCGAGTGCATCGAGGTGGAAGCGATGGCCGAGCCGCAGCCGAAAGTGCGCCACTTCATATCGACAATGCGATCGCCCGCCGGATCAACTTTGATCCAAACGGTCATCATGTCGCCGCAAGCCGGGGAGCCCACCATGCCCATGCCGCTCGCTTCATAGCCGTCGTCATCGACCATGAAATTTTTTGGATCGAAAAAATGTTCTTTGACAATGTCAGAGTAAAGCCACTTGGTTTGTTTGTCTTTTGATTCAACGTCGGGGGTAAACATAGGGGGCTAACGAAAACGCCAATTGATTACTAATTTACTAATAAAATTAGTAACTGATTAGCGATTGGTTAGAACTACGCGTAGTGTTTCATATTAAGCCGCACCGGCGAGAGCTGGCGCAGCTTGGCGACGATGGGCGGCAATACTTCAAGCAATTTATCGATGTCGGCGGCGGTCGTATCGTGGCCAAGCGTGAATCGCAGCGAACCGTGCGCCGCTTCGTACGGCAAACCGATGGCGCTGATCACATGCGACGGCGAAAGCGAGGCCGAGGTGCAGGCAGAACCGGTCGAAGCGCGGAAGCCGGTTTCGTCCAAATACAGTATCATCGCCTCGCCTTCAATATCCAAGATCGAGACATTAACGTTGTTGGGCAGGCGCTTTGTCGGATGGCCGTTTAACCGAGTTTTAGGAATTTGCAAAAGCCCGGCAATGAGTTTGTCGCGCAACGCGATAAGACGAGCGTTCTCATCCTCGCATTCGGCTTGCGCGAGTGAGAGCGCTTTGGCAAGTCCAACGGCGGCCGCGACGTTCTCCGTGCCCGAGCGCAATCCCCATTCTTGTCCGCCGCCATAGACCAGCGGCTCGGGATGAATGCCGTTCCTTATATATAGGACGCCAATCCCCTTGGGGCCGTAAATTTTTGAACCGTTCAATGTCAGCAGATCGCAACCAAGCGCCTTAACATCAATAGACAATGCACCAGCGGCCTGACAAGCATCCGTATGGAAGAATGGAAGGTCGGCCGGTTTGCGACCGTTGGCTTTTTTCCATTCCGCGATCGCTTTGCCTATTTCGGCAATGGGCTCGATCGTGCCTATTTCAT
>CAIQCM010000092.1 GCA_903870305.1 uncultured bacterium | reverse complement strand
TCTTTTAACGCTCGTAAAAGATCTGCCACCGCGCGAGGCGTGGCGCTTGCCGGTCATTGTTTTTTACGAACTCGGTAAGATCGCGTATTTGGCCATTTTTGTTCGTAAAGCGCTCGGGTATTTGCCTGACTTTTTCCGCCTGTTGCCTCAAACGATGAAAATCCGTAAGGTGGTCGGAGAACGCCTTAAAGAAAAGCAAAAAAATGGTTGATATTTCCGTCATCATTGTCAACTACAAGATGCGCGAGTCGATCCGGATGGCGCTTACGACGCTGTTTTGCGATATAAAAGACAGCCCGCTTACGATTGCCGTCACGGTCGTGGATAACGATTCCGGCGACGGGGTGGGGGAGATGCTTGAGCGCGAATTTCCGCAAGCGATCTTTTTGCATAACGGCGGCAATATTGGTTTTGGCGCGGCCAACAACAACGGCATAAAGTTCACGCCGGCGCGCTATTATTTTTTCTTGAACCCCGACACGCGCTTCATTGAGCGTGACACGGTGAAACGGCTTTATGAATTTATGGAAAGCAAACCAAGAGCGGGGATCTGCGCGCCGCGGCTCATGAACACCGACGGCTCGCTGCAGCATTCGTGCTGCCGGTTCCCGCGCGTCATGGTGCCGCTTTATCGGCGCACGGCCTTGGGACAAACCGGCATGGCCAAAAAACATCTTGATAATTTTTTAATGACCGGTTGGGATCACGACAAGCGGCGCATGGTCGATTGGGTGATGGGCTCGGCCATGTTCATTCGCGCGGAGGCGCTTAACGAGGTCGGGCTTTGGGACGATCGTTTTTTCATGTATTTCGAGGACACCGATCTCTGCCGGCGTTTCTGGCTTAAGCATTGGCCGGTCTATTATCTTTCGGACGTTGTATTGGAGCATGAACACCACCGCGAGTCGGCCAAACTGCCGGTCATCGAAGGATTTTTTCGGAGTAAGACCACCCGCTACCATGTCGCGAGCTGGCTTAATTATCTTTGGAAATATCGAGGACGGTCAAGCTTATGAAACATAAAACATGAAACATGAAACATTTTTGCCGAGCCGCGCTCGGCTCGAGTGATTCATGCTTCATGTTATATGCTTCATCCGAGGGTCGCCATTGTCACCGCGCTTTGGTACGAGGACAAATTTTTGCCCGCGCTTTTTGCGTCGCTTGAACGCGTCGATCATCCGCTTGATGAGTGGGAAATAATCATGATCGACAATAAGAATTCGGCGGCGACCAGAAAATGGTTTGAAGACAATGTTCATCCCAAAGTCGGAAAAACGCTGCCGGCTGTGACGCTTTTGGCCACTGATCGTAATTTGGGTTTTGCCGGCGGCAACAACGCCTGTATTCTCGCGGCCAAAGAGCGCGGTTGCGGCGCCGTTTATTTGCTGAACGAAGACGCGCATGGCGACCCCGGATTTTTAAAAGAAGCGCTGCGGCGAATGGGGGAGGACGAGAAGATTGGCGCGGTGCAATCATTCCTTATTCTTGATCCCGCCTCCGGCGGAATGAATTCGATCGGGAACGAATTTCATTATTTGGGTTTCAGCTATTGCGGCGGATACAAAATGTCGCGGCACGATGCGGCGGGATATTTGCGCGTGCGTCGTCTTACGGACCCCGATCTTAATATCATTGCCGCCTCCGGCGCCGCCGTTCTTTTGCGCGTATCGGCGCTTCTCAAGGTCGGTTTGTTTGATGAGGATTATCATTTGTATCACGAAGACCTCGACCTTTCGCTCCGCCTGCGCGAAGCGGGTTACTTGGTCGTGATCGAGCCGGCCTCGGTCGTTAATCATCGCTACGAATTTTCGCGAAGCGTTGACAAGTATTATTGGATGGAGCGCAACCGGTATCGATTGACCCTTGAACATTACAAGGTCGCAACTTTGCTCGTGCTTTTGCCGGGATTTCTCGTTTCCGAACTCGGCTTGATCATTTTTGGATCAATGAACGGCTCGCTGGGTTCGCGCCTTAGGGCCTACGGGTATATATTTGATATGAGGAACTGGTCCGAGATCGCTGACAAGCGGCGCCGCGTTCAAGAGGCGCGCAAGATAAGCGATCGCGAGCTTCTAAAAAGCGCCGTTTCGGACATCTCGTTTCAAGAGACCTCAGGCGCCGCAATGAAGATAATTAATCCGCTCATGGCCGCTTATTGGGCCGTGGCGCGGCGAATTATTCGTTGGTAATTACTACCTATTCGTAAATGATTCGTAATTCGTAAGAGCATATGCAAAAAAAGATAAAGGGTGTTATTTGCGCCGGCGGCATGGGAACGCGGCTCGCGCCCTTAACCAACATCATGAACAAGCACTTGCTGCCGGTTTGGAACAAGCCAATGGTGCTTTATCCGCTCAACACTTTGATAAGAGCCGGCGTCACCGACATTATGGTTGTCACCGGTCCGGAATACGCGTATCAATTCGTGCGCTTGCTGGGCTCGGGCGCCGCTTACGGCGTTAATATCACCTACAGGATCCAGGACAAACCGGGCGGCATTGCCGACGCGTTACGGATGGCGCGCGATTTTGTCGGGGGCGATGATTGCGCCGTTATTTTGGGCGACAATATCTTTGATGAAGATTTTTCCGAAGCGTTCGGCTCGTTCATGTCAGGCGCCACGGTTTTTTACAAAGAGACCGATAACGCTCGCGCTTACGGGGTTATCGAGATCGGTCCCGGCGGGAGAGTTCTTTCGATTGAAGAAAAACCGCAAGCGCCAAAGTCGAATTTGGCGCAGGTCGGTCTGTATCTTTTTGATTGCCAGGTTTTTACCATCATTGATTCGTTAAAGCCGTCATCGCGCGGGGAATTGGAGATAACCGACGTGACCGATGCCTACCGCATCGCCGAAGAACTTATTGCCAAGCCGGTTACGGGGCCATGGTGGGACGTGGGGAGTTTTTCGGGCCTTGCCGCGGCGGCTGAGTATTTTTCGAAGAAATAAAAAACTCTGCATGTCCGATCTCTTTGACCTAAAATTAGAGCAAGAGCTGAAACGCTCGGCGCCGCTCGCGGATCGCATGCGACCTACAACGCTCGATGAGTATGTGGGGCAGGAAAAATTGATCGGCTCCGGCGCGACTTTGCGCACTTTGATCGAGCGCGACGAATTGCCGTCGATGATCTTTTGGGGTCCGCCGGGGACCGGCAAGACGACGCTCGCGCGCATTATTGCGCGCCTCACGCGTTCGCGCTTTGAGCAAGTGTCGGCGGTTTCTTCCGGCATTGTTGAACTGCGCCGCGTAGTTGATGAAGCCAAAGAAAAACGCAAGCTCGCAAATACGAGGACGATCCTTTTTGTCGATGAGATCCATCGTTGGAACAAAAGCCAGCAAGATTCTCTTTTGCCGCAGGTCGAAAGCGGCGTCATCACGTTAATTGGCGCGACCACGGAAAATCCGTCGTTTGAAATCAACGGCGCGCTTCTTTCGCGCTGTCGCGTTTTCGTTCTCGAGAAACTCACGGCCGAGGATATTAAGAAATTATTGGAGCGAGCGATAAAAAGTCCGGAGGGCCTCGATGGCAAGGTAAAAGTTGACGCCGAAGCGATCGAGTTTCTTGCCTACATCGCCGACGGCGACGCGCGCGTGGCGCTTAACTCGCTTGAGATCGCGGCCAAGGCGCTCAAGATATCAAAGCGCCAAGTATTAAAGATCGAAGCGGTCAAGTACGCGCTCGCGAAAACGCATCTTCGATACGACAAGACCGGCGAGGAACACTACAACATCATTTCCGCTCTGCACAAATCAATGCGCGGTTCCGACGCCGACGCGGCGCTCTATTGGCTCGGTCGCATGCTCGAGGCGGGGGAGGATCCCCTTTACGTCGCGCGACGTTTGGTCCGTTTTGCCTCCGAGGATGTTGGCTTGGCCGACTCGCAAGCGCTTGTTATTGCGATGAACGCCTATAACGCCGCGCACGCGATCGGCATGCCGGAATGCAATGTTATTTTAGCGCATTGCGCCGCCTACCTCGCCAAGGCGCCCAAATCGAACGCGCTTTACACCGCCTACACGGCTGTGCAAAAAGACATCGCCGAACTTCCCAATGAACCCGTGCCGCTTCATTTAAGGAACGCCCCGACCAAACTCATGAAAGAACTCGATTACGGCAAGGGCTATAAGTATAATCCGGCATTTAAAGAGCCGATAAATCAAAAATATCTTCCGGAAAAATTGGATGGAAAGAAGTATTTAGAGTAAAATATCTAATATCTAATATCTAATGCCTAATGAACGGCAACGGATTAGATATTAGGTGTTAGATATTAGATATTTTTTCATGCGACGTATTATATTTTGGGGCTTGCTGGGCGGCATTGCACTTATCGCCGGAGTGATCGTATTTCAGCTCTTGGGCACGTATTGGTATTTGCGCTCGCCGGAACGGGCGGTTGACGCCGCCTTCGAACGACTCGCTGACGCCAAAGGCCTTGACTTCAGCATACAGGCGGCGGACGACGCCAAGGATGGTCTGTCTTTCAATGTCAGCGGCTCTCTTGATAAGCGCCTTTTAACGGCGCCAGCGGCCGATCTGCAGTTTTCGTTTGCAGCGCCGCGCCAGTCGTTCTCGGGCAGCGGACAAGCCAAAGCAAAGGACGGAAAAATTTATTTGAATTTTGATCGGATCGACGGCCTTCCCAAGGTGTTGCCGGACGCGCTTCAATCGGTCTGGGCGGCCTTGGACGTGCAAACGCTTTTGGCGGTCGGCCGCGATCGTCTTTTCCCCGAAGCAACAACCGACTTTACCGAAGCCGATCTCCAAGCGATCGTCGCGATAGCGAAGCGCCATATTCCCTTCGCGCCGACCAAGACGGAGACGCCCGTCTTCGTCGACAACGTTCTCTGCACGCCGTATCGGGTCGTTTTAAGCCGTCCGGCGCTCCTCGCTGTCTTCACGGAAACAAAAACGGCGGTTAAGGGCGCGCCGCTTTCGGCGGACCAACATGCCGAACTTGTGCGGATCGTTGACGCCCTGCCGCCCGTTACGGGTGAGGTTTGGATCGCGCAAAACGACGGCTCGCTGCGCGAGGCGCTGCTGGTCGCCAAACTGAATGACTCCTCGTTCCATATCGATTTGCGCTTTTCCAATTATGACCGCTCCGTGAGCGTGACCCCGATCGCCGGAGCCCAGCCGCTTATTTCGCTCATTCGCCGCCTCGCGGGCACGTCGCTTTCCGGCGTAAAATTACAACTGCCTTTCGACATCCCCGTTCCCATCCTCGACGTCAATATGGGCACGCCGACCGTACCCGTGAGCGCTGGCGGAACAAGCAAAACCCTGGGGCCGCTTCCGGATCTGATCAAGCTTTTTTACGGCACGGACCAGTTGTTCAAACCATGAACCCCGCCCGCTATAAACCGACGCGTTTAAAAACGCGAGCAACCCCCGGGGGTGTCCGCGATATTTTTCTTATCATCGTCATTGTGATCGGTGTCGTTGTCGTCGCCGTTCGTTTGGCGCAACTGCAAATAGTTCAAGGTCGTTTTTATTCGCAGCTCGCCGGCGGCCAGCACGATCTTTTTGACAAACTATTGCCAGAACGCGGACAGATCCTGGTGCGCGAGCGCGATTCCGACTCGTTGTATCCGGTCGCCACCAACATTGACCTGTGGACCGCCTACTCCGACAACCGGAACTCGTTCAACGCGACTGACGAAGCCAAAACCCTGGCGCCGTTTCTGGTTTCCCCGGTCGATTCAAAGGACAAAACCCCCGACCAGATCAAGGCGGAGGTCCAGCAGAATTTGGCCGACAAAGAAGCGGAACTTCTCAAGCGCTTGAGCGTGGCGCTCGCGGCCTACGAACCGCTCGGTCGCGATCTTGCAAAGAGCGTCGCCGACGGTATTCGCGCGCTGGGGTTTGCGAATGTTAATTTTGCTCCGGAAAAAGCGCGGTTCTATCCGGAAAGCGGTTTTAGCGGGCAGCTTTTGGGTTTTGTCGGTTTTAAAAACGATGCAAAGATCGGGCTTTACGGACTGGAAGGTTATTGGGACAAAGAGCTTTCCGGCACGCCCGGATTTCTTTCGGCCTCAAAGGACCCGAGCGGCAATATCATCGCTTCCGCGGATGGGTCGCTCAAAGAAAAGGTTGACGGTTCGGATATCGTCCTCACTGTCGACAGGACGCTGGAAGCGACGGTTTGCGACAAGCTTAAGGCGGCGGTGGAGTTTCATAAGGCGCAGAGCGGATCGGTCGTCATGATGGATCCCAAAACCGGCGCGATCCTCGCCATGTGCGGCGCGCCGGACTTTGACCCCAACGCGTATAATCGGGTCGATGACGCTAATGTATTCAACAACGGCGCCATTTGGAACGCTTATGAACCGGGCTCGGTCATGAAAGCCGTAACCATGGCCGCGGCGCTCGACACGGGCGTTCTCACGCCGAACACCACCTACGACGATACCGGTTCCATGAAGTTTGGGTCGCAAGTGATCAACAATTCGGATCACGCCGTTTTGGGAACGCAAACAATGATCGAAGTGCTGGACAAATCATTGAACACGGGCGCCATTTTCGCCATGCAGCTTACCGGCATGGACAAATATGAGTCGTACTTAAAGGCCTTTGGGTTTGGCGTGCGCACGGGCATTGAACTCGACACCGAGTCGCCTGGCAACTTGTCGTCGCTTAAGAGTCATCGGCCGGTGGACGCGGCGAGCGCGTCTTTCGGACAGGGGATCACGGCGACAACTTTGCAACTTGCCGTCGCTTACGCCGCGATCGCAAACGGCGGCAAGGTGATGAAGCCGTACATCGTCGATTCAATCGTTCACCCCGACGGAACCGTGGTGAAGACGGAACCGCGCACCGTGCGTCAGGTCATCTCCGACCGCGCCGCCGGACTCCTGACCGGCATGTTGGTTTCGGTGGTGAAAAACGGCCACGGCAAGCGTGCCGCGGTGCCCGGGTATTTGGTGGCGGGAAAGACCGGCACGGCGCAGATCCCGAAAAGCGA
This sequence comes from uncultured bacterium, assembly GCA_903870305.1. Lineage (GTDB taxonomy): Bacteria > Patescibacteriota > Patescibacteriia > CAIQCM01 > CAIQCM01 > CAIQCM01. Next base: position 2,846 of record CAIQCM010000092.1, on the reverse strand, counting down.
CGGCACGGGTTATGACGCCGATCCGCACGCGACCATAGGCACTTTTGCCGGTTTTGCGCCGGTCTCCGACCCGCGTTTTGTCATGATCGTGCGCCTCGACCGGCCCAAGGACGTGCAGTTCGCGGAAAGTTCGGCCGCCCCGCTCTTTGGCGACATTGCCTCGTTTGCGCTAAAGTATCTTGAGGTGGCGCCAGACGATACGCATTAGCGTAAAAACCAAGAACCAAGAACCAATTTCCAAGCAAATCATAAAAAATCAACTGAAAAAATTCAAAGTTAAAAATTGAGATTTAATTATTAAATCTTTGGACTTTTTTGGAAATTGGTTCTTGATTCTTGGTTCTTCCGATCACCTATGAAAACAATTCTCGAAAAAACATTAGCCGCAATCGCCACGGCTATTCTTAGAAAGTACAAGCCCCTGGTGATCGGCATTACCGGCTCGGCGGGCAAGACCTCGACCAAGCAGGCGGTCTTTGCCGCGCTTTCCGGCACATATGATGTCCGCGCCACGCCGAAGAATTATAACAACGAACTGGGTCTGCCGTTAACGGTGATCGGCGGCGCGGCGGCGGGAAAAAATATCTTTGGCTGGCTAGTTATAATTTTGCGCGGTTGGTCGTATTTGATCTTTGGTCGAAAATTTCCAAAGATGCTTATCTTGGAAATGGGCGCCGATCGGCAGGGCGACCTTGCCAAACTCGTCGCCATCGCGCCGCCAACGATCTCTATCGTCACGTCGGTCGGCGAAGCGCACATGGAATTTTTCGGTTCGATCGGCGCCATTGCCGAAGAAAAAGAAACGCTGGTCAAGGCCTTGCCGCCGGACGGCTGCGCCATTCTTTGCGCCGATGATCCGCGCGTTGCCGCCATGCGCGGCGTGGCCAGGTCGAAAGTTATGACCTATGGGCTCGTGAGCGCCGCCGACCTTCGCGCCTCTGTCGTCGAATATATTCGCGACCCGCGTTCGACCGCGGTCCTTGGAATGCGCATTATTGTGCCGGTTGCTTCCGGCTCGATCACCGTCGATCTGCCCGGGGTCGTCGGACGCGGGCATGCGCTCGCCGCGCTCGCCGCGCTTGCGACGGCGAAAGTTTTGCACGCGCCTTTTGCCGCCGCGGTCGAAGGTTTGCGCAACTACGCGCCACCGCCCGGCCGCATGCGCATCATCCCCGGCGTGAAAAGCACGGTGATCATCGACGACACCTACAACGCATCGCCGGGAGCCATGCACGAAGCGCTCGAAGTGCTGCGCTCGTTCCCCGTGCCGGAGCGCGCTCGGCGCATTGCGCTCCTGGGCGACATGCGCGAGCTTGGCGGTTTCACGGAACGCGCGCATCGTGAGGTGGGGGAGTATATCGCAAAAAACAACATCGATCTTTTTGTCGCCGTAGGAGAAGCCATGCATGAGGCGATTGAAGCGGCGAAAAAGAACGGCATGAACGAGGACCGCGTCATTCACATGGAAAACGCCGTTGCCGCGGCGCGTTTCTTGGAAGAACGTTTGCACGCGGGCGATGTTATTTTGGTGAAGGGCTCGCAGAACACCATCCGTCTCGAGCGCGCCGTGAAAATCTTGATGCTCGAACCCGAACGCGCCGAAGAGCTCCTCTGCCGGCAGGGGAAGGAATGGGATGCTTGAAAAATTTTCAATGGTCTGTTATCGTTTCAATTCGTCGGCGTACCACTAACTAGTAACCAACAACTAGCAACTAAAACCCGGCCCCATCGTCTAGCCCTCGCCGACACCGGCTCGGGTCAGATCTATCGGTGGAGGCGTCGGTGTACTAGTAACCAGTAACTAACAACCAGCAACTCGTCGGGCCCCATCGTCTAGCCCTCGCGGAATCCAGCTCGGGTCAGATCGACATCGTGGGACTCAACGCAAATAATTATCGTTGTCTAAAATCAAACATTACCGTGGCCCCATCGTCTAGCCCGGTCTAGGACGCATCGTTCTCAGCGATGATACACCGGTTCAAATCCGGTTGGGGCTACCAAAAGGGACTTTTCTTCAAGGGAAGTCCCTTTTAGATTGTAAACTAGCGATAATTTCGCGGTTCCAAATTTTTCTCCGTCAAACGGCAATTTTTCCTTGAAGATCATTTTTTGGAAACCAATCCGTGCTAGGTAGTTGTTTTCCAACTCCAACCATTTTTTAACCGTATTGCTCACAAAATCAAAACAATAATTTAGCGCGGCATCCATGTTAAATTCCTCGCTTCGCTGTTCCTCAATAACGGAATATTGAACATCTAGGCGGTGATCGATGATGGCCTTTTGCTCTTTGAAGTCGGCATCACTATATGTGGCCGCCCTGTGAAGCTCAAAAACGCGCTGCCGTTCCAGTTCCAGCTTTTCTATCGCCTTACGTGCAATAGCGTTACGCTCATCGATGTTTTTATAATTCGTTTTCCAAATATCAAGAACGACCGCCTTAAACAGCTTTTCATAACGTTTGTCCGGTGTGATCTTGGCTAGGTATTCTGTAAACGCTTTTTCAAAATCAACCTTACGGATATTTTTCTTAACGGCGCATCCCTTTGTTGAATGGTGATAGTACGGATACCGCTTGCCGCGCCTCCCACTTGGGGAGCTTCCCGTTATCGGTTCGCCACACTCGGAACAAATAACGAATTTCCGAAGCGGAAACTCCGGTCTATCGGTTACCCTTGGCAGCGCAAGGGCGGATTTGTGTTTTCCATTTTGCTGACAAGCTAGAAAAAGCGGCCTTTGTATGATCGGTTCAAAGCTCCCCGGATAATCAACGCCGCCCGTCCGAATGATGCCGCAATAAAGCGGGTTGCTCAATATCTTTTCTATCAATTGCGGGTGAACATTTTTAC
>CAIQCM010000091.1 GCA_903870305.1 uncultured bacterium | reverse complement strand
GTCGTGTCGTCCAAGGACGCAACGACGATCGTCGAGGGCAAGGGCTCGGAAGTCAAGGTCAAGGAGCGCGTGGCGCAATTGAAAGCGCTTATGGCCGTCTCGGAATCGGAATTCGACAAAGAAAAATTGCAGGAACGCTTGGCGAAACTCGCCGGCGGGGTGGCTGTCATCAAAGTGGGCGCCGCCACCGAGACGGAAATGAAAGAAGTGAAACAGCGCATTGAGGACGCGGTTTCCGCGACCAAGGCCGCGGTCGAAGAGGGAATTGTCGTGGGCGGCGGAGTGGCGTTCGTCCGCGTACTGCCCGCGCTCGACAAGATCGTCTGCGAAGGCGACGAAAAGGTGGGCGTGAACATTTTGCGCAAGGCCTTGACCGCGCCGGTCCGCCAAATTGCGGAGAATGCCGGCAAGGACGGTTCGGTTATTTTGGAAGAGTTGAAAAAAGTGACCGGAAACACCGGCTACAACGCCGCCGAGGATCGCTACGAGGACTTGGTCGCCGCCGGCATCATCGATCCGACCAAAGTGACGCGCACCGCGCTCCAGAACGCCGCCTCAATTGCTGCGTTGCTCCTTACCACCGAAGCGGCGATAGCCGACGCGCCGAAGAAAGAAGAAAAGGAAGCCGCTGGCGGGCATGCCGGTCACGGAATGGAAGAGATGTACTAACCGGTCCGGTAAGAACCAAGAATCAAGAACCAATTTCCAAAAAATAAAAGCGCCCCGTCGGTTTTGCCGGCGGGGCGTTGGTGTATTGAGAATTGATCAAAGACCGATCTGTTTGGCGATGTCTTCGGCCCAGAGTTTGAATTCATCGCGTTTTGAAATGGTGCCGGCTGCTTTGATTGTTTCATTCGAGTCGATCCAGATCGCGCCGGAGGATTCAATTGCGGCGCACACCGGCTCGAGGTTCTTCATTTTCGCGTTCGTGATCGGTTTTACCCAGATCACTCTTCGCGAATTGTTGGACAAACGCTCGAAGAGCGATTGGAAAGAACCGGTCAGCTCGTCGTTTTTGCGCGCGAGCGCGGCTTCGTTCGTCCCTAAGACGATAATGACGATCGTCGGATCAAACTCGTCCAGCCAAGCGGTCCATTCTTCGTGTTCGTTCCAATCGGCCACGGTCGAACTTCGTTGTGGGGTTCCGACGAGGTCGGCATTGTTGCTTTCGGCGATCGCGGAAAGCGATTTGCTCAAAAATTCGGCGTTGGTGTCGCCGAGCATGGCGATCCTTTCGCGAGGCGACGCGCTTTCCTGGGCCGTCGATCCGCTCGCGCGAGCGATGAGGCAAACAATTGCGGCAATGAACAGTGTTCTTTTCATCGATCATTTCCTTCCATTTGTGAATGCGAACCGCATATTTAAGCACGGCCGAGTCAAAAAGTCAAGGGCCGGCCGATCATTTTGCCCGCGTAAAGATAGATGTTATACTCAAATCCATGGAAACCAACATCACCATAAAGGAAAAGATCCTGGCGGCTATCGCTTATGTGCCGTTTCCGCCGCTGTTTTTGGTGCCCCTCCTCGCCGGCCGCGACGACACTTTTGTCGAATTTCACGGCAGGCAAGGACTGGTTGTTTTTCTCGTTTGGTTCGTCCTCTGGATCCTCGGTCTTGTACCGATCGTCGCGATCGTCGCCGATATCGGTTTTGTCGCGCTCGTGGTCGCCGCGGTTGTGGCCGTAGTTCAGACCTGCATGGGCAAGCGCTGGGAATTACCCCTCCTCGGCCGCTATGCGAAGAAATTGCGACTTTAAAAATCTCATAACTGATTGATCCGTCATCTTGGTCCCGGCGCGTAATTACGTAGGGAGCATCTGGACGATATGTTTTACTAAGAGGTCGCGGTTTACGTTTTTGATGCGGTCGTTAATACCGAGCGACGCGTATTTGTCGTTTAGGCTCGAGATAAAGTTTAGGTAGGACTTGCTCCCCGGATTTCCGCCGGCACGAGCGACGACGTCGTTCCAGATCGTCAATTCGCGCGCGTTGATATTTGTCAGCTTGGCGGTTTTCTCAATTTGGGCGTTGTAATTGATCGAGGCGATTACGCC
>CAIQCM010000090.1 GCA_903870305.1 uncultured bacterium | reverse complement strand
GAGTCCCGATCAAGAGGGAACGAAAAGGCATTGCGCGTGGCTCGAAGCCATTGACAGCATTGTTCCGTTCCCTCGATCAAGGATACCCCCATTAAGGGGATGTGTCCTTTATATGACAGTTTTTTGTGGTTTTGATATGTAAAAAATCGCTTAACATAGATAAAATAAAATGGCTCAAAAGAGCTGTTTTATTGTTGTATGGGGCTTGACAAAATGGTTTATATGTGATATAGTGTTTCTTGTAAGTAATTGATCTGAGCTCCCGCGTAAGAGACGGGAACGCAGAAAGGTTGAAAACCAAGGAGAGAGCTCGCGGCTAACGAGTATTTTAGCCACTTGATCGAGAAATCGATCACAGGACGCATTTGTTGTTGTCTCTCATAGATGAACACAAATGCGTCCTTTTTTGTTCCGCTGCGGCGGAACTTGGCTCGATGCCAATATACGAATTGTACGAATATAACGAATGACGTTACGAATTTGTATCGGATTAGTCATATTCGTAGGGATTGGCATATTAGCATCGAGACAAGATCCCAGCAGGGATCTTCGCGGCGACAGATGAGGAGAGGGAACGCTTGGGCAAACTCACCCTTGGTGATAAGGCCCGGTGCGGCGCAAGGTATGAAACAGATCGGCTAACCCTGATCAGTTCCATCCCCAAGCCATTTAACGGTTTTCGCTCCGGCGAAACACCATCATTCCCTTCTCATCCGTCTCCGCGAAACGAAACCACACACAAGGAGATCCGATGCGATCACAAAAGCACGTCCACACGACCGCGGCCCTTCGCAATCTTCACCTGACCGGCGGCAGCGGCTACCTCCTCGTTCCATCGAAGAAGACGGAAACCAGGGTGGTGCATCCAAGCACAAGCACGATTGAACGTTTCAAGCAGACCGGGTCTCGACCCGGTAACCAACAGCGATCACTTTGACCATCAGCAACCATCAGTGCCAGCAACAACAGGAGAAACCGATGAAGACCACGAACCGAATTCCGACCACCGGCCCAACCACGACCTTCCAAGCCCGCCGCCATGCGCTTTTTGCCAAGATCGGCACCGCAACTTCAGCGCCGTTCGGCCTTTCATCCGGCGATTTCGCCGGCGATCCGGAAAGCTACCGGCACGAAGGCGGGCGCCCCGGCGCCAAGAACAACAAGCCGACGCGCGGCTATCGCGATCCGAACGTCCTGGTCTGCTAAAGACCAATTTGGACCGCGATCGAGAGGAGTGCATCGGCGCTCCTCTCATATCTTGAAAGCATGAAAAAGTTTCGTGCTTCGAAGATGTGAAAAGATCATTACGATCCGATGAGTCCGAAAGGATAAAACGAAAATAAATATTAATTTAAAAAAGTCCGGGCAACAAAATGCCCGGGCTTTTGTTTATCTACATCAAACTAAGTCGTCATTGCGAGGAGTGAGCCGAAGCGAACGACGCGGCAATCTCGTCGGGATATCACTGTGGTTGCTTTGTTCGCGAGATTGCTTCGTCGGCTTCGGCCTCCTCGCAATGACGGTATATGATGACGGATTAGAAATTAGATATTTGGTATTAGGTTTGTTTAAATTAATTCCCTCGGTTTTTTGGTTGATAAGAAATTTCCGGAATTGACCACCTTTTGTACCGTCTGTTTTTTGCGCCCGCGCGCTACGGCCAGTTCCGGATCAACCGTTTCTTGCATTCTTTCATAACCGACCTTGGCCAGCCAAAGTTTGAACGGCTCGGCTTTGGGCGAGGGGATCGATTGAACGAGACGAAAGACGGTTTCGACGTCAGCGGCGTCGGTAAGGTAAGATTTTCCGTCAGAAGACCTCATTTTCAGTTGGTCACATTTTGTGACGACCTCGCTTCCCTCTGTTTT
>CAIQCM010000089.1 GCA_903870305.1 uncultured bacterium | reverse complement strand
CCTGTTCCGCAGAGGCATCGTTGTTGCCGCGGTACCACGACTTGGCGGTGAGTATTTCCGAGGCAAAGACCGAGAGGTTGATGTCCTGGGTCTGTTTGTCGATAAGCGAGCGCAACGCGGTTGGGCGTTCAGCGGCCGCAAGATATTTGCTCGCTTCTCCGGCGGAAGCGGCGAATTCAAGAAAATCCCAAGCCCAGTTTTGGTTCACGGATTTTTTTGAGACCCCCTCCACCCAGTAGTTCGAAAAATTGACCGTCGGGTTATCGCGGATCTGCGGCAAGGCGGCGATCCCCAAGTTCAGCTTGGGCGCGGCGGCGACGATCTGCGGCAACTGGTACGAATAGCCGAAGAAAAAGGCCGTCTTTCCCGATGCAAACGCCTGAAGCGAGTCGGGCTGCTTGTCGTTCCAGGTATAGACCTCTTTGGCCGGGTTGGCAAAGTCGGTATAGAAAGTGACGGCCGAGTCAGCCGGCGGAATGTCGCGGCCGCCGAGCGCGGCGGGTGTTTTGTCAAAAGTCACCCGGTTGTTGTCCGTCATGACCGTGCCGTTCTGCATCATGAGCGCGCTCAAAATGTCGGAATAGCGTTCAACATTCTTGGCCGTGCCGAGCGCGGCGCCGCTTTGAATGATGTTCCCTTGGCTGTCTTGCTTCACGAGTTTGGGGATCATTTTTTGCAGATCGTCCCAATAGACCGGCGGCTCGGGAATGCCGGCGGCGTTCAGCAGATCCTTGTTGTAGTAAAGCGCCAGCGCGTCGTCCGCGAGCGGCAACGCGAAGATGCGGTCTTTTGCAACCGACGGCTGGGCGTCGGACGGCGCGTTCATGACAACGTCGCTTCCCACTTGGTCGACGAATTGCGTCTTCAGGTCCTTAACCGAAAGCCCGGGCTTGGTGCGCAACTGGGTGACTGTTTCTTTTTTGATCGTGCCTTGGACCGAGGTGAACGGCACGGTGATCGAGTCGGGAATGGGCGTGAGTTTATTCTGGTACTTTGGGATCCATGTATTGTGAAGCGAGATGATGTCCGGGCCCCTGTCTTCGGCGAGCGCATTTACCAGCGTGCTTTCATATTCATCGAGCCGAAGAACGCGCATGTCGATCGAAACGTTGGGGTGCAGGGCGCGGTAGTCGTTAATGACCGGCTGAATGGCGTCCACATCGTCATAAACGGTCCACCAAGTAACGGTCACCGGCTTGGCGGCGGCGGGCGGCGGCGCGTTGGTACAGCCCTGTCCGAGCAACGCGACAACGACGGGGATCAAAATAAAAACGCGGAGCTTTTTTAACATATTATTATTTGATGTTTTGTAGAAATTTTTTAAAGTCGGCCCCGACCTCGCGGTGGCGCAAACCAAAGGCGGTCTGCGCTTTCAAAAATCCAAGCTTACTGCCGCAATCATACCACGTTCCTTCAAAAACGCAGCCGTACATCGAGCGTCGTTTGACGAATTCGCCGAAAGCGCCGGCAAGGCGGATCTCGCCGCCGCGGTCCGGCTTAATGCGTTCGAGGATGTCGAAGATCTCGGGCGTTATTATATAGCGGCCGACCGCGGCCAAGTTCGACGGCGCCTTGTTCGGCTCCGGTTTTTCCACAAATCCCGAAACCTCGACCGTGCGCCGGCCGACGTCTTTCGCCTTGGCCACGCCGTAGTTAGCCGTTTTATTCTTGGGCACGGCGCAAAGCGCGACGACCGGATCCTGATAGCGGTCATAGACCTCCATAAGCTGGCCGATCGCCGGCTTTTTTGCGTCGATCACATCGTCGCCGAAAAAGATGGCGCACGGCTCGTCGCCAATGACATGGCGCGCCGAGAGGATCGCGTGGCCGTCGCCCTTTGGCGAACGCTGGCGCACATAGACGAACTTGGCCATGTCGGTGATGTCGAGGATCTTTGAAAGTTCTTCCTTCTTGCCCTTTTCGCGCAAGCGGTATTCAAGCTCGAAGTTGCGGTCAAAGTGATCCTCGATCGCGCGCTTCCCGAGCGAAGTGACGAAAGTGATTTGCTCGATCCCCGCGGCCACGGCTTCCTCGACAATGTATTGGATGATCGGCTTGTCGACCAGAGTGAGCATTTCCTTGGGATGGGCTTTGGTCGCGGGCAAAAACCGCGTCCCCATGCCCGCCACCGGGATGATCGCTTTACGGATCTTCATAGTCGTTAAATTATAGCGCGTTTTTTGTCGAGGCGAAAGCCAACACAGCTCGTCGAAACCTCGACAAAAATAGCACCCCTTTGCGAGGGGTGCCTGGTTCGAGCTTTGCGTGGTCTGTTAGCGGAGAAAATGTCTGACGATCTCGATCACACCGATCACCGTGCCGAACGCGGCGAGGACTCCACCGAGGCAAAAAGAAATCACAGCCCAATCGGTCCGACGGTCGTAATCTCTTTTTTTCGAGCCGCCCCAATAGCCCGAATTGTCCTTGGCGAGCGGGAGGTAATATAGAGCCACGAAACAGAGAGTTGCGCCGGCAATGATCAAACAAATGGCCCATATCGTTGCTCTTGTCACTTTGTTCTCCTTTGTGAAAGTGAAAAAATCGCTCGGCGCATTTTATGCGACCGACTGCGCTTGTATTACTATAAATCGTTCAAAATGTCAATTCCGTCTTCGTCCGGTAAAGCGCAGGAGGTTAAGGAAGATGTTGATGAAATCGAGGTATAGCATGAGCGCGCCAAAGACAGCTTGTTTGGAGCGGCCATCGTCGTCAGTTGCCATCATGCCCATGGCTTTTATTTTTTGCATGTCGTAAGCCGTGAGCGCGGTGAAAATGATGATCGCGATCGCCGAAATGGCAATGTCTAACCCGTTGTTCCCCAAGAAAATATTCACGACCCCCGCAAGGATGATGCCGATGAGCCCCATGAACAGGATCGAGCCCCAGCGCGACAGGTCGCGATGCGTTGCGTAGCCGTAAACCGCCATAATCCCGAACATGCCCGCGGCGATCACGAAGGTCGAGGCGAGCGAGGCATCGGTGTAAAGCAGAACAATGACCGAAAGGGTGAGCCCGTTCACAAAACTGTAAAGCAGGAAGAGCGCCATGGCCGTTGTCGCGGAAATGCGG
>CAIQCM010000088.1 GCA_903870305.1 uncultured bacterium | reverse complement strand
TCTAGCCCCACTCAATCTCGAGTTAGGCAATATTTTACTTAATCAATTAACACCTCTTTGGCTTTGGCGGCGCTTGCGAAGGTTATCCCCTGTCTCATCTGCTGAACTCGGGAGCTTTCTTCGCTCGCACGCGCTGGCCTTATTTACTAGATCTTAGGGTTTAGGGGTTAGGTGTTAGTGAAACCACTAATCCCTAATCTCTAAACCCTAATCCCTTATATTACATTTTGATCTCGATGTCAACACCGGCCGGAAGCGACAAACTCATCAAGGAATCGATCGTCTTCGGGGTCGGGTCGACAATGTCCACCAAGCGCTTGTGCGTGCGCATCTCGAACTGATCGCGGCTGTCCTTGTGCACGAAAGCCGAGCGGTTCACGGTGTACTTTTTCTTTTCGGTGGGAAGCGGGATCGGGCCGATCACTTTGGCGCCGGACCTTTCGGCCGTGTCAATGATCATGCGCGTCGACTGATCAATGATCTTATGGTCGTACGCGCGGATCTTGATGCGGATCCGACTCTTGGTCTCGTCTTCCTTTTTTACTTTTTTCTCTTCAGCCATGTAATTTGCAGAAACCCTGCCCCGACAAAATATCGGGGCAGGGGTCAAATAATTATTTTATGATCTTAACTACCGCGCCGGCGCCGACGGTTTTTCCGCCCTCGCGGATGGCGAAACGCATCTTCTCTTCCAAAGCAACCGGGGTGATGAGTTTAACGTTGATGTTGACCGTATCGCCCGGCATGACCATTTCCACGCCGGCCGGCAATTCGACCTCGCCCGTCACGTCGGTGGTGCGAATGTAGAATTGCGGCTTGTAACCCTTGAAGAACGGCTTATGGCGGCCGCCTTCTTCCTTGGTAAGCGCGTACATCTGCGCTTCAAACTCGGTGTGCGGGGTCACTGATCCGGGCTTCGCCAGCACCATGCCGCGTTCAACCTCTTCCTTCTTAAGACCACGGAGGAGCAGTCCGGCGTTGTCGCCGGCCATGCCCTTATCAAGCTGCTTGTTGAACATTTCAATGCCGGTGACGACGGTCTTTTTCGTATCGCCCAAACCGACCATTTCAACTTCATCGTTCAAGTTGATAATGCCGCGCTCAATGCGGCCGGTGGCCACCGTGCCGCGGCCTTCGATCGAGAAGACGTCCTCGATCGGCATGAGGAACGGCTTGTCGGTATCGCGAACCGGGTCCGGAATGTATTCATCCAAGGTCTTCACCAGGTCCAAGATCGGCTTGGCGACCGCTTCGTCCTTGGGATTTTCCAAGGCCTTGAGCGCCGAACCGCGAATGATCGGGGTGGTATCGCCGGGGAAATTGTACTTTTTCAAAAGGTCGCGAATTTCTTCTTCGACCAAGTCGATGAGTTCCTTATCCTCGACCATGTCAACCTTGTTCAAGAACACAACGATATACGGCACGCCAACCTGACGAGCCAAAAGAATGTGTTCGCGGGTCTGCGGCATGGGGCCGTCGGCGGCCGAAACAACCAAGATCGCGCCGTCCATTTGCGCAGCGCCGGTGATCATGTTCTTCACATAGTCGGCGTGGCCGGGACAGTCGACGTGCGCATAGTGGCGCTTGTCGGACTCGTACTCGACGTGCGCGGTGGCGATAGTGATACCGCGGGCCTTTTCTTCCGGAGCCGCGTCGATCTGGTCGACGCTCTTTGTCTGCGCGACCATGCCATGAGCGCCCAAAACCGCAAGAATAGCGGCGGTCAAGGTCGTCTTTCCATGGTCAACGTGGCCGATGGTGCCGACGTTAACGTGTGTTTTAGTGCGATCAAACTTCTTTATTTCGGCCATATGTTTTGTAATAAAAAAATTGGCTTGGTTACGAATGAATTGTAGTTTGAGTTAAGTAATTACGAGTATAACAGAGGTTTTAATTTCACGCAAGAGCCCCGCCACGTGGAGAGCCGACTCTTTACGTGGGGGTATCACTCAAGCGGTTCCAAGTAGTATTGTTCCTCATTGGCCTCATCTTCGAGCGCATCCAAGGGGGCGGGGGTCTCGACTTCTTTTTGGCCTTGTTCAGCCATTTTTATAATGTCCAAATCGTGCTGAACCAACTTTTCCAGTTCGCGATCGGTAATGGGCTCGGGCGACGATGGTGTCTTTTTTGTTTCCGTTTTAACTTCCGTCTCGACGATAAAATCATCGATATTAAACTCATCGTCTTCATTATCCCCAGCCCAGTCGCCAAGGTCGTGCAAGCTCGCGCCGCCCTCAACCAATTCTTCATAAGCGTCCAACGGCAAAACCGCGTGCGCCTCCCCGCTTTGGGGATTCACGATAATCATCCGATCGCCGGTGCGTTCGGCGAGGTTCAAGACGCGTTGCAGTAATTCAGCATCCATAAGGGGTTACCTTATAAAAAATTTGCAGGGGAGTCAAATTGTGCACGCCGAATATCTAATACCTAATATCTAATGTCTAATCCGACGCCGACCTCACCCTACCCTCTCCTTGATCAAGGAGAGGGGGTCGTAAACGGATTAGATATTAGTTGTTAGATATT
>CAIQCM010000087.1 GCA_903870305.1 uncultured bacterium | reverse complement strand
TCATGATCGGGATCTCGGTGATCAGCTGGAATTTTGTGCCGTACCGTATTCATCGTTGGATCCCGTGTTCGCTCGATTGGTGGGCTCGGGTGGTGGTTCGCGAGTCGATCATGGTGCTCCCCGTGTCTTGCTTGATCAATCTTCTGCTCGATCGGTTGAAGTGGACCAAGAAAAGCGCGTACATTGTCTCGCAACTGTTGCAGACCATCTTTAACATCGTCAGCCCGGTAGCTTGGTTCTACCATCTTGCCTTTCGTCCGGTCGTTCTTTTTGTCTGCCGCCTTCGCTATGGTTATTCGCGTGAGCCGGATTGGCTGTAGCGATCATAGATCCATTCGCCGCAATTTTCGCATTGCGCCGCCCCTTGTCACGGGGCGGCGTTTTTAAATTTTTACAAAGCGGTGCCTGTCTTGACAGGCGTCGATATTTTTGCTAGCTTGAGCGATCGGCCTCTGACAATTTTCATTTAACGTTACGCAAAAAGAAAGGGAAGGAACATGAATCGTGATGCACTGAAGGTCTTCATTGCTTGCGCCATTGGCGCGGCCGTCGGAACCGTCGTGGCTTTGGACGTGAACAGGTATTTTTGCTGGCTCGGATTCCTCGTCGGCGGCTCGATCGGCTACCTCTCGTACGAGTGGCGCGGCGTCATTCGCGCGATTCCTGCTGCGTATCGCGCGGCAGGGAGGATCAATCTTCCGAGCAAGTATCTCCTTCGTTGTCGCTTCAGATTTTTTCTTTGGGCAAGCGCGGCCACTGTCTCTTTCGGTGTCTGGACCTGTGCTGTTTATCTGTTAGAAGAACCATTGGCACAGATGGGTGGGCTGTTGTCTGCGCTTCTCGGGATCGGCTTGGTGATCCTAACACTGCTGGGTGTCTTGATCACCGCCTTGCTCGCCGTGATGACCGTCATCGTAACTCTCACGGGCACGAGCGGTAGCGAGATGAATGGGTTTGCTGGAAATTTTAGTAAGCTCACCTTCATCATTTCTCCACCGACCGTCATCTTTTGGCACTTGCCGCAGGGTGTGTGGTTTGTGGCAAGGAAGACGCCTTACGCCATTGTTGCGTTTATCCGTTTCGCATTGCGGTTGATTATTTGCACGCCACGCGGAATTGTCGCGGCGACGAGTTTCTGCAAGCGTTTCGGTTGGCAGATGTTCATTCGCATCCATTCGGAACGCCGTCTCATCTGCGGCGTCGATGCGCTCTTGGGTTCGGCTGTCGGCTACTTCGCCGGCTCGGCCGCCATCGGCGCGCTTGCCGGCGGCATTCTCGGCGTCATTAACTACGCCGTCGTCACCGAACATTGGCTCCGCCCGCGCGGCTACATCCGCGCGAGCTAGCCCACGATCATTCGCCTGGTACACTTATGCTCGGCCGAGCATAAGTGTACCAGCTTCCAAAATTCAAAACGCCGTCTCCAATCCTCGGGAGGCGGCTTTTTCTTTTTCGATCTTTCCACAAAAGTTCGGTCGGATCTTTAAGTAAAATTCGCTCCACCTCTTGACCAATTTAAAAAAATATCGTAGTTTGTATTTTGAGAAATTTCTTCGTTCGCTTGCGTTCTTGACCTTTCGAAAACGGAAGCGAGCGAAGAAGCTTGGGGGCGGTTTTGCCGCCTTTTCGGTTCGTTGTCAATTGGAGGTTACGATGAGGTGCAGAACGTGTTTGCTTATTGCCACATTGGTGGTCATGGGTTGCGGCGCGAACAACTCGGACGACAGTGGAAACAAACCCCCGCCGAACGGCGGCGCGATCGCGGGTACGACCGCTGCTGGAGGGATGGGAGGAACAACAACTGTTCCGATGAGCGGCCCCGACGACGCCGTTTCGGCGCTCTCCGTAAGACCGTCGGCGCTTGATTTTGGCGCGGTAGCCGTTGGCGAGCGATCGGCACTCTTACAGATAACCGCTGTCGGAATCGGGGTGGCTGACGTTCGTGGTATCCCCACCATCATCGGCAGCGTGTCTTTCGGGATCTTCGACTGGGCTTCATGCACGTCCTCGACGATGTGTGTTTGGCAGATATACTTCGAGCCGTTGTATGCTGGCGCATTCAGCGCCACGCTCATCGTGGGAAACGGTTCGAATGGAACCGTTCTGCTTACAGGCACGGGTGTGGCATCTGGTTCTATCAGTGGCGCGGGCGGGATTGAAGGAATAGACGGCGCTACTGGATCGGACGGCGCGAGCGGTACTGGGGGAGTTGGCGGAGCGGGTGGAAGTACCGGCGAGGGCGGAACAACAGGCGCCGCTTTGGAGCTCGCCATTAATCAGGCGGAACTGGATTTTGGCGCCGTTGCGGTCGGAGCCGCATCAACGATTAAGACGGTGACGATCTCAAGCATCAATCCGTTCGTTTTGAGATCGATGACCGTGGGGCCGCCATTCGAGATCCAAAACACGACCTGCGTGGGATCGGTTGCGTCATGCACGGTCAGCATCGCCTTTCTTCCGGTCTCCATAGGCCCGGCGATTGGTACGCTCATGATCGAAGGAAATGCATATGCAACATTGACCGGTTCCGGCGTGGCGCCCGCCTCGTTCACGCTCAGCTCTTCAGCGCTTCCTGCAACCTTGTCCGTCGGAGATAGTATTCCGGTTTCTGTCACGGTTACCGCCTCGGGAACGATCACGGACCTGTTGTGCGTCTCAAGCGGCGCCGACCTGACTTCAAACAGCGCCGAAACGACTTGCATGGAAACGTTGTCCGCAGGAAGTTCGTGCGAGTATGTCTATGTGTTTAATGCCGCAAAAGCCGGAGTCCCATACGACGCGATCACATGCAGCGCGGGCGGAATGGTGAAGGCCGTAGTCGTTGAGATCAGTGTGCTTGCCACGCCCTGATATAAATTTCGCGATTTGCAAACGCCGCCCTCCTCTCTCGGAGGCGGCGTTTTTTTATCGTCGTTGAAAAAAAATGAAGAGGCCCCGTTGGACCTCTTCGGCGTTTACGGTGTTCGTTTTGTCGGGTCGGGTCGCCTTCGTTTCATCGCATACCATGGCGGCAGCGCGGTGACGGCGGTGACCTCCGAATGCGTATCTTTCCCCAAGATAAGTGTCGGTGTTTGCTGGTCATCGTGAGCACCGGTTAGCTGTTTGTCGCGAAGCTTGTAGATGATCGTCTCTGAATTGCCGGATTTTTCGCGCCTCGCGATCATCAATATTTTTCCCGTGCGCCCGAGCTGACGATTGATGATGTTGATGATGCGTTTTGCCGACCCCTCATTCAAACCGCGAATGACCTTGCCCTTCACCAAGTGGCGCATTGTTTCGTCGGGGCTGCTGGCGACCACAGAAAAGTCGGCGCGAT
Organism: uncultured bacterium; assembly: GCA_903870305.1. Lineage (GTDB taxonomy): Bacteria > Patescibacteriota > Patescibacteriia > CAIQCM01 > CAIQCM01 > CAIQCM01. The sequence goes on along the minus strand of CAIQCM010000087.1, from coordinate 3,489 downwards.
GCCGCCTGCCCTTAGGTGATTCCGCAACAAACGATAAAAATTTTCCGGTTACCCCCACCTCGGCTTTTACAACCCTTTTTAGATCTTCCGGATCGTGAAATTTTATTCCGGATATCTTCCATATTTTCTCTTTATCCATTCATCTCCTCCGATCGTTGTGATAGGGGGTAAAACCCCTTTAAATAAATTTTTCCGCCAGATCGTCTCCTTATCTACTAAGACGCACAAGGAGCCGAGATCATACGGTACTTGGGTCTGCCCCGCGAAGCTTAAACGAAGTGGGGGATCAAACCTTTTTTAACAAAATAATTTCGCGGCCGACGAATTGGTCGGGGCGTTCGTAGAGGGCGCCGCCGGAGGAGGTGGCGGGCAATCCAAAATTTTGATATTCGCTTGGCACAAGCGGCGCGGGAATAAGAGCGTTCGCAACCAACGACACCGGCGTAAAGATCGGGCCTTTGTTGCGGTTAAAGACCGGGAACGAGAAGACGGCCGCGCCGCGCGGAGCCAACAGTTTTGATAATGCCGCGATGGCGTCGCGGTAAAGCGGCACCAGCTCGTCGTTCATAATGTGTTTTAGCTGTTCCGGCGTTTCGCGGCCGTTCTGCGGCGGACCCAAGAACGGTTCGGCGACAATCGCGCCGACGCTTTCGGGCGGAAGCAGCTTGTTGATCGTGCGTGCGTCGGAAACAAATACGCGCCATCGGCCATGGAATTCGGGATGCGCTTTCTCGATCCATTCCAAATACGCTTTGGTGTCGCTAACCGCCTCAGCGCTAATATCGGCGCCAACCACATCGGTGTAACCCATGAGGAGCGCTTCGCCCAAGACCGTGCCTGAGCCGCAGAACGGATCAAGCAGCGTCTTGCTCTTGTCGCCGCCCGCAATGTTCACCATCATTTGTGCGAGCTTGGGCGGCAGCATGCCGCGGCGCGCCGAGCGGCCGGGGCGGTCAAAGTCGCGCTCGCCATAGGCCTCAAACTCCTGGATCGCGATCGTGTGTCCAATAAGAATGCGGCCTTTTTCTTTAATGATAACGAACTCGGCGCCCTCTTCGATCAATTTATTTTTCGCGATCACCACCGACGAAAGCTGGGTGTCTTGCGAAACCACATAGCGCGCCCGGCGTCCTTCGGACTTGATCGCTTTTTTAAGTTCCAGCCCTTCTATATATATGCGGCGGCGTTCAACGCCCGGCACTTGGCCGTAGATCGAAATTCCAAAAATAATTCTGCCCTCCCGGGGAGGGATCAATTTTCGCATGAGCGCGGCGTCAATCTCGCCAAGCGACTCGATCTCTTTGTCGATCGCGATCACTTTGATCGTGCCGCCCAATTTATTGATGAATCCCGGCGCCAGTTCGGAACAGCTGCCGACGCATATCCCATTTTCGGCGGATTCAAGCGTAATATTCGGAATAGCGCGAACAAGTTCGGCCACCGACAGGGTCGGGTGTCTTCCTAAGGCAAAAGCGTATTTCATAATCTTCGAATATCTAATATCTAATTTCTAATATCTAATCCGTCTTTTGAGATGTGCGGATGCTGGTTATGAATATTCTTCTTAATTCATCGACCTCTCTCCAAAGTATCACAGCTTGGGATTTTAAGCTTGGTTCGGCATGAACAAGAATTCTTAACCAGTATTTTGTTTCACCCGCTTCTTTTTTGCAAATACCAAGTTTGTGTTCGAAGTCGCGATGGCTTTCGGCGTGATCAGCTTCGGAATAATTCGCTCCAATGCTCGTTCCCGATCGTATGAACTGGCTTATTAAAGGGAAAGTAATGGAATTTTTTGGAATAATTTTTGCAAAATCAATCACTTTTTCGCCAAAAGTAGCGGTTCTTTCACGAAGGTCAAATTTAGCCGGATTAGACATTAGATATTAGACATTAGATATTAAAACCAAGCAAAAGGGCACGGACTTGCCATCTTTATAATGATATGATACTTTAACCGCACCCTATGGCCAAATACGAACTACTCTATACATTGGCGGCGAAATATACCGAAGAAGAGATCGCCGTTGTCAAAGAAAAGATCACCGCCGAGCTTACAAAGCTCGGACTTTCGATCTCGCGGAACGAAGAGATCGGCAAGATAAAGCTTGGTTATCCCATGAAGCACGTGCGCCACGGGCACTATGTGCTGGTGGTTTTTGAATCCGACCCGGCTTCGCTCAAGCAGGTCAATGAATATCTGCGCTTGCACAACGAGATCTTGCGCCACCAGATCACGCATTTTGACCCGGCGGTCAAACCCATCGGGCAGCTCGCCGACCCTGAAGTGCGCATCGACTACCGCGCGACCGAAAATGTTCCCGCTCCGGTCATCGGCACCGCGCCCGCGCCGGTCGGCCCGGCCATGACGGCCGAAGAACTGGACAAGCGCCTCGAGGCCCTGGAAGAAGACATTACCAAAGCATTGTAAAGAAAGAATGAAGCATGAAACATGAAACACGCAACATGAAACACTCCGGTTCCGTATTTAATGTTTCATGCTTCATGTTCCATGTTTCATAACCAATATGAACCTGAATCGCGCCCAAGTAATCGGCAACCTGACCCGGGACCCTGAAACGCGCACCACCCCCAACGGGCAAACGGTCGCCAATTTTTCCGTCGCCACTTCCTTTGTCTGGAAAGATGCCGCCGGCGTGAAGCAGGAAAAACCCGAATATCATAACATCGTCGCCTGGGGCAAGCTCGCAGAAATCTGTCAGCAATACTTGGGCAAGGGACGCAAGGTGTATGTTGAAGGGCGTTTGCAGACCCGCGACTGGGAAGGGCAAGACGGGGTCAAGCGCTATCGGACCGAGATCGTCGCCGAGAATATGATCATGCTGGATCGAGCCCCAGCCGCCGGTGAGGGCGGATACACCCCTCGATCATCGGCACCAACCGCTCCGGCGGCAACAACCAACAACCAAGAACCAAATTCCAAAACAAATAACCCCGACGATGAAATTAAAGTCGAAGATATACCTTTTTAAAAACCAAGAACCAAATTCCAACAACCCGTATGCCTGTCCGCAAACCAAAACACGAGATCTGTCCGTTCTGCGCCAATAACCAGAACGCGATCGATTACAAGGACGCCGCCACGTTGCGCCGCTTTGTTTCTTCGTACGCGAAGATCATGCCGCGCCGCCGCTCGGGCGTCTGCGCTTGGCATCAGCGCAAACTCGCGACCGCGATCAAGCGCGCGCGCGTCACCGGACTCATGCCGTTCGTAGTTAACCAATAGCGCTCTTACGAATTTACGAATCTATTACGAAATTTCGAATAGAGAGGATAGATCGCCATATTCGTAATTCGTAACCAATTCGTATATTCGTAAGACCATTGTGAATACTTGGCAGCGATACAAGAGCGACGGAACTTACCGTCGCAATATCCAAACAAGACAAAAAATCGTGGAGAGCATCCGCGATTTTTTTGCGTTAGAGGGCTTTGTGGAGATTGAAACGCCGATCACGCGTTACCTTA
>CAIQCM010000086.1 GCA_903870305.1 uncultured bacterium | reverse complement strand
GCGGCGGCCACGTCTTCGACAAAAGTAAAATCGCGCGTTTGTGTGCCGTCGCCGGTAATGGTCAGGGACTTGCCATCTGCGCGCTGTTTTAAGAAAACAGCGATCACCGTATAATACGCACCGGAAAACGACATGCGCGGACCATAGACGTTAAAAAAACGCAAGGAAACGGTTTGTAGGCCCCAAAGTAAATGAGCCAATCTCAAATAATGTTCGCTGACGTATTTTTGCAAACCATATGGACTCAGGGGGAGCGCCGTCATGTCTTCGGTTACGGGTAATTTTTCTTGATCGCCGTACGCGGCCGACGAAGCGGCGAAAACAATTCGCTTTACGCCCGCTTCTTTAGCAGCAACTATAACATTTAAAGTGCCGGTCAAATTTACTGCATTGCTTTCCAATGGGTTTTCAATTGAGAACTGCACATTGGGATATGCAGCCATGTGAAAAACGCCATGAATATCCTTGAACGCCGGGCGAATAGCATCAAGGTCTTTAATGTCGGCCTCAAACACCTCAACGCCGGCGGGGATATTTTCTCGCAAGCCGGATATAAAATTATCCAGCACGCGCACCGTATCGCCGCGCTTAAGCAACTTTTCAACAATATGCGAGCCGATAAAACCGGCTCCGCCGGTTACTAAGTAATTCATAAGGGGTGGAATAGTAAAAACCCGCCGTTAAGGCGGATTTTTTATCTTAACAGGTTACAGCTTGCCGCAAACACTCTCGACCAGACGGCGCTGGTCTTCGTTGGATTTTTCAGCGACCACTCTAAAGAGACGCTTCTTTTCATCAATAGAAGCGTTAACGAAAAAATTGGCGAATCCTCGCTCTTTTTTAAACAATTTTCTCTTAAGAAAATCCAGTAATCTCATAGAAGTTTTTCTAATTCTTCTTTAGAATACACCCTTCCAACGAGGTTGGCAACGGTGCCGTTTTCCGGAATTATTTCGACAATTTTCTCAACGGCGTTTTTTATGATGTCTTTTTTGACAAAAAACACATCGACCCTGCCGGAATATTGCATTGCAATTTTACCGATGGTGTCAAAGGCGCCCAAAAAGCGTTCGATGAATATTTCTTTGGTAATATTTCTTCCGTCGCGCTTTTCGCGATCCTGCGTAAATTTCCACGCCACCTCGGGGGACTGGTAAACATATACCACCGTGACATAGCGGTGCTTCCGCAAAGATCGTTCCAGGTTTGCCACCGCTCGATCATGATCGGAAAAAGTTCCATCAAAAATAAATGATTGCTTATTTTCTATCGCCAGATCGTGTATTTTTTCCGCCAGGATTGAAGACGCAAATTGGAAAAGATACGACTTGCCGCCGTCATAACCCGGAATAAACGATCGCAAATCGTCAGTATCGATCCTCAAAACATCGTGTTTTCGCCCTTCTCTTAAACTCTCAATCAGGCGATTAGAAAATTCTGTTTTTCCCGCGCCCGGCGACCCGGCCATAAACACCGAAACCGGCGTCTCGTCGGGCGGAAACTTTTCAACGTTCGTCAGATCTTTTGCTATTTTCTTTTTATTCAACTTGGCAAAAGCGGCAGCGGCATTTTTTATCTCATCATCGGTCATAAGGGTATTGCCCTATCGATCTTTCTTCCGACGAATGATATAAAGCGGTCTCCCCAATATTTCATTGTGGATTTGGGCGACGTACAAGGCGACCATGCCGAGGGAGCTTAGGATAACGCCGACCAAGAAGGTGATGAAAAGGGCGAGTTGGGCGGAGCCGGAAAAACTGGAAGGGAAAGCCCATTCAAAAATATATTTGCCGATCAAAACGTAGAAGCCGAAAATTCCGACCGCGAGGACGATGAAAACGCCCAAATATCCCGCGAGCTTAAGGGGCAGTAAACTCAAGGAAATAAAACTGTTGAGGGCCAGGGCCACCAATTTGGAAAAACCGTAGCCGGCGCGGCCGTTGGTCCGGTCGTTGGCTTCAAAATAAATGTAGTCGCGCTTAAAGCCGAGCCAATTGATAAGCGCCCGCGTCATTCGTCCGGTTTCCGTAAGACGGTTGAAGGCGTCGATCACTTCCCGGTCAACGAGGCGAAAATCGGTTTCGTTCGGCTTTATTTCGACGGCCGAAATGCGGCGCATTATTTTATAAAAGACGCAGGAGCCGACGCGCTTTACAACGCCGGCGCGGCGGTTGGTTTTACGGATGCCGACAACGACTTCGGCGCCCGCTTCCCATTTTTTAAGAAATTCCGGAATCAATTCCACCGGATGCTGGAGGTCGGCATCGATCATGATTGCGGATGCACCGCGCGCTTGGTTAAGGCCGGCCGAGAGCGCGGCTTCTTTGCCGAAGTTGCGGGAGAATTCAACGATGCGGACGCGGCTGTCCGTGAGCTTACGCAATTCCGCAACCGATGAATCGCGACTGCCGTCGTCGACAAAAATTATTTCCCAGTCGTATTTGTCCGCGAGCGGCAACAAGACCTTCATCAGGGTCGTAAAAAAAATCGGAATATTTTCCGCTTCGTTGTAGACGGGGATAATGACGGAGACCAGGGGTTTGTTTTCCATGCGATCTTACGAAATTACGAATCGGGTACGAATTTACGAATATGACGCCTTCTGCGACGCCCCCGAGCAGTGTCTCTCGATGGGGCTTAACTATGCGGATATTAGACGCCTTTTTTGGGCGTTGGTCAAATCGACGCCGACGGACGCCGCCCTCTCCTGTATCCTCTCCCCGTTGGGGGCGAGGGGGCGGACCAACCTGCGGAGGCAACCCTCTCCCTACCCTCCCCCGCACTCGGGGGAGGTGCCGGACCAACCTGCGGAGGCCGAATACGTACCCTCGCCCGAGTGCGGGAGAGGGTGGCCGAAGGCCGGGTGAGGGTTGTCGGCGGCAGCATCAGCCAAGCCCCAAGTTAATCCGTATCGATTCCAAAACCGCATCCATATCACGCATTGCGTCATTGTTCCAAAATCTTAAAACTGTCATCCCAAAAGAATTTAAGTATTTTGTTCGCGCATTATCGTATTCGACGTTTTCAATATGTTGCGAACCATCAAGCTCAATCGCTAAATTCTTCTCGCGGCAATAAAAATCTAAAATATACGAACCCATGCCGTATTGCCGTTTAAATTTTAAACCAAAAAATCTTCCATTCCTTACTCTGCTCCAAAACATCCTTTCCACCTCGGTTTGGTTTTGGCGCAATTCACGACGACGAGGCAAAAATTTTTCCGAGTTCACTATCTGCTTCATGACCTTATTGTAGCACCCGACCAACCCTCTCCCCCGTGTCGCGGCACGGGGCAGGATCTACCCTCCCCCGCACTCGGGGGAGGTGCCGGACCAACCTGCGGAGGCCGAATACGTACCCTCGCCCGAGTGCGGGAGAGGGTGGCCGAAGGCCGGGTGAGGGTTGCGGCGGTTTTATTTCGCGCTTATCAAATTCCCTTTGACCATGATGTCCGATGCTTTCACCGCATCGGACTCGGCGTCGTAAATGGATTTACAGGCGCTTATGTCGAGCGTTTTCTTTTCGGGCATGGCTAAACATTGGCCGCTTGAAAATTGACCGTCGCTTCCGGCATGGAACGCGAGCGTATCGGTTAAAATGCTTTTCACTGTTCCCGAAACATTGTTGCGGCTGATGACAACGGTGTCATTGCCGTCAACCATGTCGTGACCAAACACTTCCGGCGGCGCTTTTATTCCCAAGAGATCGGCGACCGTCGGATAAACATCCAAGTGGCTCGCGGGCGTTGTTTTTTCTCCTTTTAACTTTGTACCCGGCGCCAAAACGATCATCGGGACCTGGCTGGCCTGAAGATCGGGGAAAACACTTTCATTCACCCCCAACGCTCCGCTAATATCGGTAAAACTGCCATGATCGCCATAGATCAAGATCACGGAATTATCATATAAACCGGCGGTTTTCAATTGATTTATAAAATCCCCGATCGCGGCATCGGTATAATGAATGGCCTGCAAATATTCCCATTGCAACTGGCTCAGGTTGGTGGGCGGGGGCATGTGGAGCGTCTGCAGATCGTTGGGAATGATGAACGGGGTATGCGAGGTGAGTGTGATGAGGGTGGCCATGAAGGGCTTTGGCAAAGACGCGAGCTTGGGGATTGATTGGCTGAAAAAATCCTTGTCGCCCAAATCGTAATTCCCGATTTTGCGCGGGATCGTATAGTCGCCGGCACTAAACCATTTGTCATAACCCAGTTGCGGATAAATATTGGCGCGATTCCAAAAACTAGGCGCATCGCCGTGAAAAGAATAGGTTCCGTAGCCATTTTGCTTAAGGAGCGCCGGCAGAGCGGTGTATTTATCGTAAGCGTATTGGATGAAAGCGACCGTGTCGGGTAGTGGGTACAGCGAATTGAGCGTCATAAACTCAGCGTCCGCCGTCGTGCCCGGGCCAATGGGCGAATAATAATTGGAAAAATACATTCCACCCTTTGCGAGTTTATTAAGGTTGGGTGTTATTTCCTGCCCGTTAAACTTTTGTCCAATGACCGCGTTTTCCAGCGACTCGACTTGGATCATGATCACGTTGCGGCCCGCAAGCGATCCAAAATCGGAATTCGGCGCCAATGGTTGCTGTTTTGCTTCATAAATTTTGGCAAAAGACAGATCGGCCGTGCTGACCTTGCCGGCATGCAGAGCCAAAGCGACGGCATCGCCAAGAAAAAAATTAACAACACCAGTTTTTCCAACAAGCGAATTCACGTCATAGAGCTGGCTGTAATTGTAAATAAGCTTGGCGTTCCCCTCCTCGTGTTTCTCAATTAAGAAAAGCGAACCATAGCCCGCGGCGACGATGAGCGCGATCACCGCAGCGGCGATGAGTTTTTGTTTTTTTGTCGTCAAAATTTCGCCGACCCCTCTCCCTACCCTCTCCCCGTCGGGGGCGAGGAACGGATACGACGCCGACCTCACCATATCCTCTCCTTGAATAAGGAGAGGAGGCGTACCCGTTCCACTTCCTCTCCTCAGTCGAGGAGAGGGTAGGGTGAGGTTGTCTCCGCAGGTTGGATACGTCTCCTCCCTGTCAGGGGGAGGGTAGAGCCTGCCCCGTACCGCGATACGGGGGAGAGGGCGGCGGCGGGTAACAATCGCACTCATTACACAAGCCGCAATAATAATGATCAACCCGGCGGCAAAAACAACAAGATGCCAATTAAGCAGCGTTTTAACGGTTGGCAAAATTGTCAAACCCTCGCCTGCATAAAACAGCGCCGAGGCCTGCAAAAATCCGCCGGAATAGGAGTAGTAGAGATATTGCGCGGTAAAAATTGCCGCGACAAGCAGTGAAATGATCGCCAAATACCAATACCTGAAATGTTTGTTTAAAAAAACCGCCGGGCCGAACAGCAAAGTTCCCAAAGCCGCTGTCACGATCGTTCGGCGCAATACATATTCGCCCGGGACGATCTTGAGCCAGAGGTTGAAAAGATAGTTTTGTAAAACAAAAATAGCGACCAGAACCAAAGGCAGCCAGCAAGTCCTCCAAACTTGGCGCAGTGCGCGAGCAACACTAGGCATTCATTTCATTTTAGTATTACGCGGCAAATTCTCCAAGTGGTGCAACGCCCGTCGGGGGCGAGGGGGCGTACCAACCTTCGGAGGCACCCCTCACCCGGCCTTCGGCCACCCTCTCCCGCACTCGGGCGAGGGTACGTCGTCTTTCTTCATCCTCCCCCGAGTGCGGGGGAGGGTAGGGAGAGGGTTGTCGGCGGCGTATCTCCGCAGGTTGGATACAACAAAACCCCGCTCCGATGCATCGGAGCGGGGTTTGTTTCCTTATCCCCTATTTTGGAGGACTTGGATTTTCTCTAACTAATCATACCGATCCGTGGATACCGACTTTCGTCAGTATGACGGAGGTTTTGACTAGAGCGAGAGGGTCTGCGGGGTCGACGGCAAGGTTTGCACCAAGTAGCCGTTGGTCCAGTCAGTCGAAACACCATTCCCGGAGGTGTAGTTCAAGTCATTGGTTGTGTTCGAGCTAACAGCAGAGTGAATGGCGGCCGAGTTGTCGGACCAGATAAAATTGTTCTGGCCGGCGACAAGGCCGGCGATCGTGGCGATATCACCGGTCGTGATAACGCCGGCGGTTACGGTGTCGCTCAGCATGTAAGTGCTGATCGAGTTACCCGCGACCGCGCCGGTGACCGAGGCCTTTACGGCAAAGGTCTTGGTCGAGTTCAGGCCAATCTTGTCTTCAGTCACGAAGGTGAAGACCATTACATGATTCGCGCCGGAACCAACGTTGGCGGCAATACCGGTGAGGTCAGTGGGCGTGCCGTTAACCACCGTGTACTTTGACTGATCAATCAAAGATCCGTTCTCGTACAACTGCACCGTGTTGGCGGTGGCGCCGGTAACCGAGGAGCTCAAGGTGAACTTGTGGATCGCGACGTTCGCGTTCGCACCGGCGGTTACTGAGAACGAGTAGAGCGTGTTCTGGCCAACGAAGAGGTTGGTCGAACCGGCAACGGTCGCAATGGTCGGAATCGTCTTGCGGATCACTTGGGTGTTGCCGCCGATACAATCGGTTCCGACAATACCGCAAGCGCTACCCGGAAGACCAACAGCCCCCACAAGCGTGGTGGTGAGGTTCAACGGGTGGGTGACAGAGATGATATCGGCGTTCATGAGCGCGGTGCCCGAGGAAACGCCGACGGCTTTGATGTCATCAGTGTAGGTGGTGCTATTGGTGTCGGCAAAGAGAGCCAACTTCGGCGCGTCGCCGGAAGTGGCGCTCGAACCGGATCCGACCTGGGCGATGTTCGCCTTGATCGTGATGGTCGAGTTGCCATTCACCGTGAAGAGACCAGCATCATTCGCGCAGCGGAGGTGGTTGGAAGAATCCAACGCGCCCGAGCAGAACAAAGTGCCATTGCCATCAAACACGCGAACCGAATCGATCGAGCGGCTGGACGAGGCCGAGCCGATGTTCGCGATGGTGAGGCGGGTGATGTTGAAGGCCTCGTTGTTGGTGGTGAAGCTCAAGCGAGTCATGGCGTTGTCAGAGGTATTGGCCGAGACAAGCGCCGAGACCGGAGTGTCGCCGTCAACTTGGATCTGCATCGTGCCCGAGCGAACGCCCGTGATAACGGTCGTGGTGCCGATGGTCGGCGTCACGGTCGGGTATCCGGGAGTGGTTACGATTTGCAGGTTGACATCGGCGTTCCATGAAGGGCTGGACGCGGTGACGGTGTTGGAATTGTTATCCTGAGCCGTCAGGTTGGCGGTGGTGCCATCCGTACCGGAGCCGATCATATCAATGAAGAACTGGTTCGGGCTGGTGCCGTACGGCAAGTTGTTCGAGAGAACAGCGCTGACCGTAAGGGTCTTCGTCGAACCGGCCGGAATGTTCCAAGCCAAGTTGGTGAAGTTCATGCCGCCGTAAGCGTCGGGCGACACGGCAACACCGACCTGGATGGTGCCATCCCAAATGGTGACGGATTGAATGACATCCTGGACCAAGTGCGCGAAAGCGGGCAAAACAGAGGTGGAAGTGGTGCCGAAGGCGGCGCCGGCCGAAAGGTTAATGAATCCCTGCAATTTGAGCTGGGAAACCTTAACATCCGAAGCCGAACCGGCGGTGAAGTTAATGCCAAGAGCATTAACCGTCGTGCCGCGAGTAACGGTAGTCGAAGTCGGCGAGGAGGCAACGGCGACGGTCAGGCCGGAGGCGCTGATCGTCTGGGCATTGCCGGTCAAAGACGACGAAGGAACAACGTTACCGGAAACCGAAACCAACAAGTTGGAGTCGAGGTTGCGGATGTCGTTGTTTTGAACGGCGTTAACAACGCCAGTCAAGGAAACACCGGCCAAGCCGGCCACGGGGGTCGAAGAGATGTCGCAGGTCAAGGCCAAGTTAAGGGTCTGACCAGCATTCACATCAAAGCGATCCGTGAAGACCTTGGTGAACTGGGTAAAGCCAGCGTTCGCGGTCCAGTTGGCGAGATCAAACGAGTTGGTGATCGTCGCGCCGGTGTCCGAATTCTTGACTTTGCAGTCAGTGATATTCGGAATGCCATCGGTGGCAGCGGGCATGATCGGGTTAAGATCAGTGCTCGAGTTGATCTGCATGCGCAGGTTGTCAACTTCGATGTTGTTGACTGAGGTGATGGCGAACTTTGCAAGTACCGCATCATTGGCGCCGACCGGGATGTTACCCGTGGTCGGACCGTTGGACGCGAGGGTGATCTGGCCACCCTGCACCGTGAGGGTCACGGCGTTGTTCGAAGCGAAGTTGTCGGTCACATTGACGCCGGCGCCATAGGTGTTGCCCGTGGCGTAGATGTCATAGGTCTGGTCAACGTACAAGGCGAAGGTGTCAACGCCCGCGCGGTTGCCCGCTTTGAGGTCGCCAACAACGTCAAAGATGCGGGCAATGCCCTTACCCAAGACGTACGGAACGGCAAAGACGAAAGTCGCGGTCGAACCCGAAACGATCGGGGACGAGGCAACGACCGCGCCGTTGGTCGTGATCTCCAAGTTATCCAAGTTCGCGAGTTGACCCGAACCGGCGTTGGTCAAGACGATGCGGCGGATCGAAAGATCCTCCGCGCCGCCGGCCGTGAGCTTGAACTCAGCGAGTTCAGCGCCGGTCTGGCCCATCGACGGGTTGGACGGGTTAGAACCCGTGCCGACCGTGATCGAGCCGCCTTGCGAGCCGGAGATGGTGAACTGGTTGCCGGTGGCCGGGAAGGTGCCGCCAACAGTCGCCGAAGCAACCACGTCAGTGGCCGCAGCGAGCGAGAAGTAGCTGGCATCGCCGGTGTTGGCGTGCGCAGTGACGCAGTTGAGGCCAACGCAGGTCAGGTCACCCACGAGGGTGAGCTCCATCGGATTGGAGACCACAATGTTCAGGTTGCTGAAAGCGGCCTGGTTGGTGGTCGAGTTGACCGAGCGGCCCGAAGTGAGGCGGGTGTCCCCGTTGTAGAGGTACACATTGCCCCAATCGGAGGCGACACCGGCGCCCAAGCGGGTGAAGGTGAGGCCCGTGATCGTGCCGGCGCCCGTAACGTTGAGCTTCAAGAGATTGACGCCCTGAGCGTTCTGGGTGACGGTCGCGCCGGCCGGGTTGTCGGAAGCGAGGGTGATGTTAAGAGCACCGCCGCCGGCGAGACCCTTGTCGGCGTTGATCGTCGGCGAGTTGGTCTGTTCATTGGCGATGGTGAAGTCGGAAGCGGACGAGATCGGGGTGCCCACCGTGTAGTTGGTGAAGAAGGCATCCGAGATATCATCAATTTTGGTGTTCCAGTTGGAACCGTAGAGCGCCACAGCGGCGGCTTCGGTCGAAACCCAGCGGAGAACGCCACCGTGAGCGACGGCGTAAACCTTGGGGTCGGACTGGATCTTGATCATCTTGACGCCCGGCTTGTAGGTGACGTTACCACCAATGGTGATAGCGGCGAGGTCGGTGTCAGAGATCTTTTGAACGGTCGAGAAATCGGTGTACCACGTAAAGTACGCCTTGTCGTTGGTGAACACATAGCGCTTGCCATCGGAGCCGACATAGTAGACGGCCGAGAGCGAGCCCTTCACGAGCGATCCGGCAGCCGGAGTGGCGGCCGAGGCGACGCGAGGAGCAACCGCGAAAGTGGCGGCGACAGACCACACGAGGGTGGTGACGACGACAGCGATCGTGAAAGCGCGCTTGGTGATGCCGAACGACATCTTAAGTGCGTTTTGCATAATTAAGTTGATCTTTCTTTTGATGAAGAATAATTGATACCCTCACGCCTCCGCTTGCGCGGTTCAACCTTTGGCGTTAGAGCCCGCCGCTTCCAGAGCGCAGGCAACTACATTCTTTGCGACCTCCACCGACCTCACCCTACCCTCTCCTTGAAAAAGGAGAGGAGGCGTATCCGTTCCACTCCCTCTCCTCAGTCGAGGAGAGGGTAGAGCCTGCCCCGTACCGCGATACGGGGGTGAGGTTGCGGCGGCCGGTGCGAGAGAAACGACGAAAAGAATGCGAATGCCCGCGTTCGAAAACGACGGAATTGTTTGTTAAGTGGGCCACATAGAACGTGGCACGCGTTCACGGTTCGGGGCGGCGATGTATCATCGAAGCGCCGAAGTTGAAACGCTTGCCGCTTTTTCTTTGAAGAAAAACCGGCAAATGTTTCAAGAACCAAGAACCAGGTTCCAAAAAAAGCGAGCTTGGAAATTGGTTCTTGGTCGTTGGTTGTTAAAAGTCGATTGCTTTTATTTTCCCGGTATTTGTATTCGTGTTGGTGTTGGTGTTGGTATTGGTATTTGCATTGGTTATCGGGGCGTTGACGTTGGCATTGGTATTCGCATTTGGAAATTGGTTCTTGGTGCTTGGTTCTTCCGCGGCTGCGGTGGCGTTCGTCAGGTCCGCGCTCTCTTGCACCTTGGCCACGGCGGCGGCGAGGTTGTCGCTCGCGAGGGCGGCCTTGGCTTGCTTTAGCGCGGCTTTGGCTTGGTCGGCGGCTTCGGTCGAGGCAACGGAAATGCTGGCTTCGGCATTGTCGATCGTCTGTTGAACGCGAGTGGCGGCGTCGCTCTTGTCGGCCGGCGTCTTGGCGTCGGCCACCAGCACGGCCACGGCCTGAAGCGAAACATCGTCAGCGGCGGCTTGCACCTCGCCGGCTTTTTGTTGCGCGTTGGCGCTCAAAAGATTCTTGGTCTTGCCAAAGACGGCATTGATCTCGGCCACCTTGCGATCGACCGCCTTGGCCACGGCGGCGGTGTCGGTCGAGTTCGATGCATTAACCTCTTTCAAATTCTGTTTGATGTTCACGATCTCGTTCTGCAACTGAACCATGGCGGCAAGCATGTCGCTTTCGCGGTTTGCACTGTTTGATTCGGCAAGCGCGGCGACATCGTTGGCGCGGCGGCCGGCGAGTTCGAGATGCAAGTAGGCGCGGGCGGACGCATTGGCGGAAAACGTCAGCTGGGTTTGTTCGGCCGCATTCTGCAATCCGTAGAGCATGTTGCCCGGCTTGCTGACCAAAGACGATGAAACGCCGGCGGCCCAGCCCACAATAGCAAGACCCGCAACCATGCAGGTGGCGACGACCGGACGCAAGACGAACATGAAACGGCTAATGGCCGTGCGCGGCAAAACAACCGGTGCGATAAGCCGCCCTTGGGCCGGCGCAACCAGATCGGAAGCGGCGCGGGCAACAAGCGCCTTGCGCGTCTCCGTGGTCCAGAGCGCGTTCGGCAAAACCGCAGGCCGCACGGTCTGCAAGTTCTTGAGTTTAAGTTTTAGTTCGCGGTTGGTCATTGTTGTGTTTAGAACTTGATCAAATATCGTCATTGCGAGCGCCAGCGAAGCAATCTCGTGAATATGGCAACCATGGTGATATTCCGATGAGATTGCCGCGTCGGCCTTCGGGCCTCCTCGCAATGACGGAAAAATTACTTTCCCATCACTTCCTTGAGCGCCTCGGTTGCTCGATGGAGCAGCACTCTGACCGTGCCGTTGCTCTTATCAAGCGCGTCCGCGATCTCGGCGTTGGTGAGCCCATCGATGTGTTTCATCATCAAGGCCTCGCGGTATTCGTCTTTCAATTTAGCGATCGCGTCGAGCGTGTTTTTTACTTCTTCCGACGCTTCAACCAATCCGGTCATTTTGCGGTCGGCAATGTCCGGCACATCATCAAACGACACCAGGTTGAGCTTCCTCTTTCTATAGTGATCGACGATGGTCGAACGGGCGACGGTGTAGAGAAGCCCGGAGACGCTTTTGACCGGCTTGCCTTCCATTAGGTACTCCCAGGTCTTCATGAAGGCGTCCGAGGTCAGCTCTTTCGCTTCTTCATCGTCCCCCACCTTAAACAAAATGAACCGGTAGAGTTGAGCTACATACCGGTCGTAAATAAGGCCATAGGCCTCGCTGTCGCGACGGGAACGGATCCGGTAGAGCCAAAGGCGTTCCTGGATCGGCGTGCTCATATAGTAAGTCGCGGAAATACAAAAAATGTTACACCTAACGGCGTCATTGCGAGGAGGCCAAAGCCGACGAAGCAATCTCG